>JADLDX010000648.1 GCA_020846515.1 Pirellulaceae bacterium | reverse complement strand
TCGGCGCGGCCAATGGTGATCATGCACCAGCGCGAGCGAGTTGTTGCATCCTGAAGTGGAGCGGCAGCCGCGTCGCTGGCGGGCCAATGAATCGGTTGACGATAGGTGACAGCCACGCCATCACCATCGACCGTGGTAACCTCGATGGTTTTGGGTCGCGTGCCCCATTGAGGCGGCAAATCGATGCGCACTGGCGTTGGATGGCCGATCTTCCAGACGCCACCCAACCCCAGAGTGACCTGCATACCGCTTTCGGCAGTGGGTTGTGTGCCAGTTGCACTTTGCCCCGAGTTCTCCGCAGTGCTCAAGGCCCCCAATCCCTTCAAGTCCGCCACTGCCACCGCGGCCAGATTCAAGCATACCAACCAGGCAATCATCAGCGGGGTGGACAGCGTGATCCAACGGGGCCATCGGGGCAGTTGACAGGAAAGTGGCAAAGGGTGCGACTCCAGACTATGGCAAACGTTTAACGGCTATGTTCTTGAAAAACACGAGGCTGTCGGGATCGTGGGCCTGCAAGGCGAAAGTACCTTCACCCAAACGACGTTCAAACTCCTTGGAGAAGGCAGTCTTGTTTTCAGGCTCGGTGTAATCGGTAAGCGTTTGGCCATTGATCTTCAACACAATATGGCGACCGGTGACGATGATCTCTTGGGTATACCACTGGTCATCTTTGATTCCGGGATTGGCCACATCGGCCGTGCCATACAGACCGCTGGACTTTTTGGGATCTTTGTGGCTGACGTTGACCTGACATTCGTAACCAAAGCGAGGCCAACCAGTTTCTTGGAATTTCGTATGGAAGTAAATCCCGGCATTGCTGCCCTTAGTCGTCTTTACGTCCGCTTTGAAGTGAAAGTTCTTGAAAGGCTGGTCATCACCCACATAAAACAAATGGCTCCGCGGGCCTTTGCAGACCAGGCATCCATCTTCTACGCGCCAACTGTCCGAGTTTTCATTGACTTTCCAGCCTTGCATTGTTTTGCCATCGAACAGTTCTTTAAAGTCTTTGTCCTGGGCATCGGTGTGGTTGGCAATTCCAAGGGAGATGACGGCCATCAGGCCCAGCAAGCTAGTCAGGAGTTTCATGTTCATCAGTCCAGGGGTTGTATTTTCAAGCGGCTTTGTAGCCGAGGGCGTCGATCTTAATGTGGGCCGAAAACCGTGGGCTAGCGCCCAGCGGCTAATCAGCCGCAAGCGCGCTAGCGTCCGTTTTAGCCCGACTAAAGACCGACGCTTAGCCGAGGGTACCAATAAAAACAGCCAAGTGTTCACTTCGATAGAGGCGGACACTTGGCTGATCGAATTTCATAAAACCGGCGAGCGATCAACCAATTACTTGGCCAGACCCTTGCCTTCTTTATCGCCGCCAGGCAGTTCGCCGGCTTTCATGCGTGCAGCAAACGTCTTGTCGGTAGCGCCAGCCTTTTGCTCAGTTACTTTCTTGAACATGGCCTTTACTTCGTCAGCATACTTGGCTGGCTCTTTTCCAAAAGCCTTCACGTCGAACTTGGCTTCTTCGATCGCCTTATGCAACGATTCACCGAAAGGGTTGCGCTTCTTCTTGTTTTCACCTTGGATGTGACAAACATTGCACTTGGCATCTTTAACCAAGGTCTTGAATTCGTCGCTGGCGTCCTTCGAATCGGCCGAAGCATAGATCTCGACGAACTTGTCGTTCAGTTGCTTAATCGCAAATGCGGGCATGCTCAGGCTGCTCACCAAACCAACCACGACGAGCATGACAAAACTCTTCTTCATTCGGCAATCTCCTACTAGTCAACGTTTCGGATGCAAACAGATGTTCGAACGTACGGAAACACCCACACACAGACACGGCTTGCTTGCCACCCGACTAGAATCAGGCAGATAGCAACACGCTGCAAGTGTGCGCAGATGCGCGACCAAAATCAAGCGTCGGGAGGGGCAGGACAAAATTTAAATTTTGCTATTTGGCCAAATGGGTGGGGTGCGTGGCAGTATTGAAAGCCAACTGCCTTCCATTTTCGAACTGAAATATTACGGTTCCCGATAGCCGGGCATAAACATGCTCTCTCGGACTCGATAGTCCTCGGGGAATTGATCTTCCATCGCGCGTTCCGGTGGCACGCTACCTTGCCAGCGAAGGATGTTTTCATTTCCCAGCTCACGAAACCATTCGCCCATTGAGTCCCTCAAACTGTAGTCAATGTGCTGGCCATCGCTGAAACGACACTGGCAAAGCGTCTCGATGTTCTGGTCGTACGCATTCTCCTCACCACGTAGGAGCAGTAGCTTGTCCAGGACATCTTGGCTGTCGATACCATCGATGGCGATGTGAGGTACCGAGCTAGGGGACCAGAAGGCACACAGCTTGGCAGTGCGCATCAATGTCAGCGGAACTCGCGACACCTGGGTGGCTTGCACGGCGGCGAAGCCTTGCTGGCACACCAGCGTGGATTGCTGCAGATTCATGCGAATGACCGGCGGCATCCGCGAGTCTTCTGTCGCTCGAATTGTCAGAGCCCGTCCTTCCAGCATCGCGCATACGTTTTCGATGGAAATTTCCGCTCGACAGACACTGCGCATACTGATTAGCGACTGCGCACCTCGCATGATGGAACGGCTGATCGAAATGGAAACCGGTTCGCTATCGCTATCCAAGGCACCGCCCTGAAGGGTCTCGTCCGAACTACGCGCGGGCGACCCGGTATCGGTGACGCTCGACGAGGCGATAGTCGGCATCGGCGATGGGGTCGACGTGGCGGGCATTAAGGTAAGCGGCATCGCTGTGGGCATCGATGTGGTAGGCATGGCCGTGGGCATCGCTGTTGCCGGCATGGGCATGGAGTCGGTCGCGATATCTGTAGCTGGCGTGGTGGTACCGTTGTTGGAACTGGTCTGGGATCCGCGTCCTTCGCCGGTCAGTAGGCTAGACGGGCGCACCCACTCCTTGACCAGGACACAGGCGCCCAGCACCGCGTCGCGCGAACCGGCCATGGTTACCACGCAATCCTCCAGTTCGAGACGGCCGCCCGTGCGTAGCCCAAAAACGGCTTGAGGCTGACGCATATCGTTCAAGCACGTAAATCGCAGGCCTTGGCAACGCAGTGTTTTTCGGTCGATGTCGATCCAGGTTTCCCAGCCCATACCAAACGCTTCAGCTCCGCTGAGCACAATATGGACCGGTACG
>JADLDX010000647.1 GCA_020846515.1 Pirellulaceae bacterium | reverse complement strand
GTCGCCGGCCCATCGAGACAGCCCCGATGACCACCATCAACGCGCAGACGGCCACCCAGAATAGATTGTTGGCAATCACCGTCAACTGCTCCGAGTTGGACGGGAATACAAACGTTTGACCGGCCAAAACAATCGAGGCCAAAATCATAAGCAGACCACCGATACCAAACAGTCCAAAACCCGGCAGGATGAACAACTCTATGGCCAGCGCAATCATGCCTGACACAAATAGCAGGATCTCCAGCCACTCGACATTGCCGTTGAGCCCTTCAATCCAGAAGAAGCCCAGGAAGCAGAGGGCAGCCACGAATCCGCCCGCTCCCAGGCCAGGACTGCCCATCTCAATCATCAAGGCAAAGAAACCCACGGTAACCAATAATCGCGGCAACCATTCGCGCGCCAAAATGCCTTGAATCGTAGTCTCCAACCAAGGCTCTTCTACCTTGTCGGGATCCGTTTCAAGGCCAAGATCGCGAATAGCCGTCTCGTAATCGGCCGCTTCGCTGTCGATCAATCCATAGCGCAAAGCCACTGGCTTGGCGATCTGGCCGTCGCTGGTCAGCGTCTCATTGGCAACCCATTGTTCCGGTTGCTCTTGGCGCTCCAACTGCCATGGAGCCAGGGGCAGTTGTTTGCCCGTGGCTTGATGGACATACAGTTTAACAGTGCTCTCGGGATCCATCGTCGCCAACATCAGGCTGGCTGGGCGACCCGTGGATTGCTCCAACGCTATCAACGACATCAGCGTGCCATCGGTCAAGCTGCGCGCCAAACCTGGCTTGCGTTCCGGCGAACCAATGTTGACCGTGGGCAAGCACACGACCTGGTCGCAGGCGAATGCCACTAACAAGGATGCCGAAGCGTTGGACTGCTCCAGCACGGCTACTGTCGTCACTCCGTCTTGCTCCAGTTCGGTGATGTACTGAGCCAATCGAAGTGCCTCGGCAAAATCAGCCTTGACATCGCTGACCTGAAAAACCAGCAGGTTTAATGGCGACTTGCTCTTGCGTTGTCCAATCGAACGCATGATTTGATTGACACGCTGGGCCGTCAGCTCGTCGTCGATCTCCAGACGAGCCGCATGCCACTGGTCGGGCTGGACACGCACCGCCTGCAAGCGACCGGTAATGTTTAAGGCCGATGCAAGAGCCGTCATGTCATCAACGACATGGGATACCCAGCCCAGTCGGCGCATGCGAGCGCTGTTAAAGCTGGCCAGGCCACCTCCCGACCATAAAGGATCTTCGCTTAAGACTTTGCCCTCAGCCTTGAGCTTCTTCGCCTCTTCGCCAGTAACAGTAACTTTCGATCCATCAGTCATTTCGACTTCTAACACTTCGACGTTTGGATCGAGCATCGCATCGACCGCGGCCTGCATGAGAGGTTGCCGAGCCTTGACTATGTTGCGATAAGCACTGCGAATCGTGTCGTCGACCATCGATTCGTCGATTGCTGCTCGACCCAATTCGGCCTCGCTCGAAACCACGATATCTTCACAGGCCAATACCGGTAAAACCGCATGACCTTCGACCGGTTCTGTCAAGTAAGCGATCAGTCGCACCTTGGCGGCCGTCGGACTGGTCAAATCGCGAGCCAACGACAAACAGCGTTCAAACTGACTGCCTTTGCTGCTTGCCCCGGGCTGGTTGCCAGCGCCCATAGAATCTTTCGATGCGGCAGCGGCCTTGGTGGTAAAATGCAGCACGACGATGGGCCGTTGACCATCGGCTCTAGTCCGGGTGGCAACTTGTTCAATCTGTTTTTTGATGGCTTCGTCGCGCGATCCCATCAATGGCAATGGGACTTCAATGATGAACGCGGCTCGTTGCTCCACGGGTTGCTCGCCAGGTTTGGCCGCGACATTCTCAACAGGCTCCTGGCCCCAGGCCGGCTGAAGCAGAGCAGCCATCACCAATACAATTCGGCTCATTTGGAGTGTGATGATATGCAACGAATTGCCACCATCAACACTTTTGTATCCTGACCCAAACATACCTTGCCTCATCGGGAACGCGGTAACCACAGTGACCGCTTTGATCGACCCACACAACCACGACGAACCATGAACTGGACAGGCTGCGAATCCACCTGCCTACTTGATTATGCTACCTTAATTATACGGTTTTACGCCTCCCACCATTTCCCCGCCGTTCTACCAGCGGGGTCTAACCCCACGTTTGTCGAAACTTTACTGGAGTTTTGCGATGATGCCTGTCTCACCCAGCTATTCCCCTACACCACCCCGCATTCAGCCCTTTAACCGCAGCACCAGCGATTCCTATACCGCCTATTGCAGCCGCGTCTTAATATTATTGGCAGGTATTGCAGCAGTTTTAGGCGCGGTAACGCCCAGTGGGCTAGCCGAGGAACCTGCGACTTCCACCGGTACCTACTCGATCCGTCTGCGTGCTCAAAGCGAAGTGACACCAGGGTCAGGTCGTTATCATCGCACGATCAAACCAGAAACATGGTCCGCCTCCGATACTGCAGTCATCGTCTGTGACATGTGGGACTCGCACCACTGCTTGAATGCCGTACGACGCGTCGGCGAAGTAGCACCTCGTATGAACGCACTCCTGGTCGAACTCCGTAAACATGGCGCGACGATCATCCATGCGCCCAGCGGTTGCATGGAAGCTTATGTCGACGCACCAGCTCGAGTCCGCGCCCAGAAGATCAAACCGGCCGCCAACGTGCCCAGCGATATCTCCACCTGGTGTGACCGCATCGATAGTGAATCATCAATCCCGTATCCCCTGGATCAATCTGCTGGTGGCGAAGATGACGACCTGGTCGAACATGCCCAGTGGGCAGCCACGCTCAAGGCCGCTGGTCGCAACCCGCGGGCCCCGTGGCTCAAACAGACTGACATGCTGACCATCGACAACGGGCGCGATTACATCAGCGATTCAGGCACCGAGATTTGGTCCATCTTAGAAGATCGCCGCATTAAGCATGTTGCCTTGGTCGGTGTGCATACCAACATGTGTGTGCTCGGTCGTCCCTTCGGACTGCGTCAACTGGCCAGCCACGGTAAACAAGTAGCCTTGATCCGCGATATGACCGACACCATGTACGACCCTCGCTGTTGGCCGTATGTCAGCCATTTTTCAGGCACAGATCTGATTGTGGACCATATCGAACGCCATGTTTGCCCAAGCTTCACGAGTGCCGACATTTTGGGTGGCCAGGAGTTTCGCTTTGCCGGCGACCTGCGACCCAGATTGGCGATTCTGATCGCCGAGGACGAGTATGAAACGGAAATCACCTTGCCCGAGTTCGTGGCCTCGCATTTGGGTGGCTATCGCGTGCAACTGGTCTTCGGCGATGCCCAGGCGCAAGGTGTCCTGCCGGGCATTGAACAGATCGCTAGCGCCGATGCGCTACTGGTCAGCATGCGACGTCGCCCAATCCAAGCCGACCAACTTGCCGTAGTGAGACAATTTGTAGATGCCGGCAAACCTGTCATCGGCATTCGCACCGCTAGCCATGCATTCTGCTTGAGAGACAAGCCACCAGCCACTGGACTGGCCGAATGGCGCGAGTTTGATGGCGAGGTACTAGGCGGAAGCTATACAAACCATTATGGCAATAATGATCATCCGCAAATCTCAGTCGTTCAATCGCCCGCCGATACGCCACTGGCTCAGTCGCTGAAAGGTCTGTCCTTTGTATCGACCGGCTCACTCTACAAAGTGTTGCCACTGGGGGCTGGTACCCAACCACTGCTCATGGGTGCGATCGCCAATCAGAAACCTGAGCCCGTCGCTTGGACCAACGTGCGCGCCGGTGGTGGACGCACGTTTTATACGTCACTAGGCCATAAAGGCGACTTCGCTCAGGATGCATTTCGACTGCTACTGGCCAATGGCATCCACTGGGCATGCGATCAGCCGTTAGTGACTATCGAATCGATCAAGCAGCAGCGCGAGCATTATCACGCCGGCCATGGCAAGCAACGCAAGTGACACGTAGGTCCGCCTCTCCGAGGCGGACAGCTTCGTCTCAGCGAGACGAAGCTACGCGGCACGGCCTTGGGCGATTATCGGCGACGTAGGATCTTCGACAAAGCCTCGCGCATTTTTACATCGCCGACATCGCCCGCAGCCGGGACGATGGCCATACCTGGGCCATCGACGGCCGTGTCGACCGACTCGGCCAGTTTGACGATCTCGTCAATCAAGTAACCGGGTGCAGAAATCACCAGCAGGTTGGCTTCGATATCGGCTCCCACAGCCATCAGCCCCTGATACTCAGGGTTGTTGGCCGTGGCGGCCAGGTTCTTGTTGAACCCGTTGGGACGGTAGCTGTTGTAGCTAGAGAACGCGCGATCGTTCACACTTAACAGGTCGCGATAGACTTCCTTGACCACTTCGACAACGTCGCTCACTCGTCGATGCTTGACGCGATACACTCTTTGCTGACGCGTCATGCGGTCGCCTTCGGCCGGGGCCTGGTCGAGCAACGGAATGTAGTCGTTGATCAGCTGTAGCTGTTGCGCCGTGCAGTGTTGCAGGATCAGTCGATTGGTGCGTGCGTCCACTTCAATCGTTACCCGTGGCGTGGGAGAGGAGAGCTTCGAAGTCGGAGCAACGGCAGTGTGCTCGAGCATCTCTTCCAGCTGCCGACGCACGCTCATAGCCTGCGCGTACTTTAGCTGAATGACGCGTACATCGCTGGGTTCCGGTACCAATTGCTGCAACAGGTTCCTCGCCGTGCTGGCTGCCTCAGCGTCGCGAGAAATGATGACCAAGTCACCCTTCTTGCCTTCGATAATCCGCACTGCGGGCAGTGAACTTTCGGCAGAAGCAGTGGCTGGTTGTGTGGCCTGTTCTCCAGAAATACTCGCTACATCTGCTGCGGTTGCAACGTCTGATTTGTTGTTGGATGCGTCTTCACCGTTGGTGCTGGAAACCAACTTGATATTCTCGCTATCGCTCTCTGCCTGGCTGACCGATGGTTGGTTAGCGTTGGGGATGGCGGCGGGCTTGTCTCGTGGTGGAACGGCGGGCAAGCGAGCGGGTTTGCGCTCGATCACCAGTGGCGCATTGCTGACTTCACGCCAAACTTGACGGAGTCGTTCGGTGACACCGTCAATATCGCTCGCACCGACTGCCACGACATGCATCTGCGATTTGGCCATCGTCGGTGCCTCGAAGGTCTCACCTAGGCTGATCAAAAACTCGCGGACTTCCGCTAGTTCTTCCGAAGTCGCCCACAGCAACAGTCGTCGATTTTCGGGGTCAGCTTCGATTTGGAACTTGCCGTCGCTGGCTACACCCGGCATGCTGCTGGGACGTTCGGGATTCTTGAGGATCAGCTGTACAGCTTTGACAGCATATTGCGGCGAAACATTGGCC
>JADLDX010000646.1 GCA_020846515.1 Pirellulaceae bacterium | reverse complement strand
GGGCTGGCGTTCATGCCCTGGTTCGACGTTGTCCAACGCGTGGTTCCCGTTCCATTGGAATTCGGTCCATTCAAGTTTGAAGTATAGCCGCTCTGCCAATGCAGCGACAACCGAGTCCCCCTCATGCCCCTCACGCCAGTCCAGCCCGGTCGGGCGAAGGATTCCAGCCGGCGGTGCACCCGCCGGTTTCGATCCAGCAGCGCGCAGGCGGCGAGCAGGTGGGTTGCCCATGAAGAAAATGATCGCCGAGCCGCAACTTGGTTGAGTCAATCCAGCGCGCAGCTGCAGGCAACTCCGAGCCTCTGTGGCTCCGCGAGAGATCTTGGGATTTTCTCACGCAGACACACACGCTAGTGACACCCAAAGAAAGAAATGAACCACTGATTTCACGGATGACCACGGATAATGCCAGGATGCGGCCTGAGTAAATCCGTGCGATCCGTGTAATCCTTGGTTAAGTCCAGAGCCGAAAAGTCAAGGATCTGCATCGCCCCAGGTCGAACAAGATATTAGTATCTCTCAAATCGGCATAAGCCGCTAAAGGATCGTATATCACTGCCGAAATCTGGATACAAGCTTTATCACAGGGGGAAATCGGAAATATAAATTATCACTACTTCACAGCCATAGTGGGGGTGTGCGATGATGCAGCTCGAGTCGATCCAGATGCATGATGAGGTTTACGCAAGGAACCGAAAATGGCACGGAACAAGGGCGAGCAAACCAAGCAAAGTCGACGAATCTGGTTGGACAAGTGGTGGTCAGAGTTCAATGCTTTCTTAAAAACAAAAACCGATGGTGCTAGCAATTCGCAGGCCGATGGCAACTCGCCAGTGGGCATGCCTGGGAGTGCCCGGCCAACTGGGACGGCTGGCGAAGCCGGTGAGTTTTCGATCGCGGACGTGGTGGCGTTTCTTCAAGCCCAACGAGATGCCGGCAAAGAGGCTTGGCAACGAGTTCAAATCGTCGACGCGATCGCGCTTTATGGTCAACGCCTCGTCCAATTTGAGAGCGACCTAACTCTCGAGACGATCCGCCAGAAACTGGTCCTGCTGGACCAACGCCAACAACAACAGACGCTGTCCCAAGCCGCGGAAATCGACGATTCAAGAATTGATCCCACGGCCAGCGAGGTAGTGCAAGGCATGCTTCGCGTGCTGCGGCGACTGCATTACTCAAAACGTACGGAACGAGCTTACATGGGCTGGATATAACGTTTCGAAAAAACTCATCAGCTCAACGACCTAAGTAGTTGGAGCGGCGTCGGCGAGATCGAAGTCCGCGAGTTCCTGACCGATTTGGCCGTCGATGCCAATGTGGCCGCCAGCACTCAAGACCAGGCCCTAAGTGCCTTTCTGTTCGTCTTCAAGCACGTCTTGGGGCGCAAGCTTGACTTTATCGATGCGGTGCGCGCGAAGAAACCCAAACGCTTGCCGGTGGTGCTCAGCCGCCCTGAAGTGCAGGCAACTCTCAGTCAACTGGCCGGTACCAATTTGCTGATCGCCCAGTTGTTGTATGGCAGCGGACTAAGAATCTTGGAATGTATGCGGCTACGTATCAAAGATATCGACTTCGACCAACGGCAGATCACTGTTCGCGACGGCAAGGGCATGAAGGATCGAGTCACCGTGTTGCCCGAACGTTGCCATCAAGAACTTCGACGGCTAGTCGAAAACCGCCGCCAGATTCATCAACAAGATATTCTCGAAGGCTACGGCGCGGTGTGGCTGCCTTTTGCCCTGGCGACAAAATATCCCAACGCTCCCTACGAATTCGCTTGGCAATATCTGTTCGCCTCAGTTCGTCGCAGCCTAGACCCACGTTCCAAACTGATCGCCCGGCATCATGCCGACGAAGGCATTTTTGCCCAGGCTCTGAAACGTGCCGCCATCCGCGCCAAGGTGGACAAGAAAATCACACCGCACTGCCTGCGACACAGTTTTGCCACGCACATGCTAGAGGCCGGTGCCGATATTCGTACCGTCCAAGAGTTGCTCGGCCATGAGGACGTCGCCCCGACCATGATCTATACCCATGTGCTCAACCGACCCGGGCTGGCCGTACGCAGCCCCATGGATTCCCTGCTCGAATAACATCGTCAGCCTAACGACGGCTTGGATCATAGCTTGGGCACTCTTGCCCGAGTTCAAACTGAGATGACGGGCAAGAGCGCCCATCTTACGATCTTTGCCGTTTTAGGAGACACCATCTCAAAGGTGGGCGTCGGCTTCGATACATGCTCGATGATGATACACCGCGAGAGAAAAGAGAGACGCAGAGTTATCGCTGTATGTAACCACGGTCCATCTCTGCGATTCTCTTTCCTCTTGCGGTGTTGAATTCCATCTTGGTCGACGCCTGATGCGGCGCAGACGTTACCTGTGGCGTTATCCGCGTATTGAGGGCTTGTATCGTAGCTTGGGCACTCTTACCCGAGTTCAAATTTAGATGACGGGCAAGAGTGCCCATCTTACAATCTTCGCCCTCACGACTAACACACGCCCAGAAATAGCACTATGCGCGCTCGAGGGACGTTGCTTGGCTGAATTGCTCAAGGCCAACCAGTCAAGCTCGGCTGTGCCAGGTTGACCGTTCTACATCGTTCAAAGAATACGACGTCCAAAGAATGGCACGTCGAGAGTATAGAACGTCGTCTAAAAAAAAACCAAAGTGGTCAGGGCCGGGATCGAACCGGCGACACATGGATTTTCAATCATTCATGCCGCGGGACTTACCCGACCACTCCTGCTCGCAGAAAATAGTAGATCAGTTTGCCAAATCATACCAGTGCGTTCGAATGCGCGAAGTCTCACTTAAACTCAAACTTGGGCGCCTGCGACCGTGGGATTTGGCTAATCAGTAGCGAGATCTCGATCTCGGCAGTTACCATTTGCTCACGCAATGCAGAAATCTCCTTCCGCATCTTCGGGTCGTCTGCCTCTTCGCTAAGCTGTGCAAGTTTTTTTGGTTGGTAATTAAACACTTTAAGATAGTTCCGCGCGATGTATTCGTGGACGAACGCGCCGCATTCGAGCCTTGTTGCGGAATCCTCTACGTTTTGTAACACCATCAATGGAGCCATGGAATGGACGCAGAACGCATTCATCGACTCGGCAATGTCTGCCGCCTCTTT
>JADLDX010000645.1 GCA_020846515.1 Pirellulaceae bacterium | reverse complement strand
TAATCCGCTCCTGATTGCGTTCAACCATCCGCCAACCTTTTCGCGCTATGTCGAGATCTTGGTTGTTCAGTCCAGTCTCAATCAAGTAGCTGCCGCCGCGCACGCCCTGCAAAATATTCTTTACGTGATGGGACAAGTTAGCGATCGTCTGCCCCATAGCCGCCATGCGTTCGGCTTGTAACGTCGCGCGGTAGAACTGCGTGTCTTCGATCGCCAGTGCAGCTTGATTGCCAATTGCAATCAGTAGTTTTAGATTGTCTTCCGTAAACGTTTCGACATGCGCCCGCTCCGCAGCCACACCGGGACTGGTCGAGCAGTCGACGTAGATAGCTCCCACGACTCCATAGCGGCCCTGCATCGGCACACACATGGCCTCGTGGATGCCCAATGAGACAATACTGCCAGCACCCGTCCATCGCTCGTCAGCCTGGGCATTACTGGTCAGCACACCTTCGCGCTGAGCCAGAACATGATCGAGAATCGTCTTGCTGATTTCCAGCGGACGTTGAGCACTGGCATTGCTTTTGCGGTTACGACGATAAGCGGGCGTGAGGTGACCGGTAACTTCGTCAAACAGCATGACGCAACCGTTATCGCATTGCGTCCACTGAAAAATCAGGTCCAGCACTTGCCGCATCATCTCGTCGATATCGAGCGTGCGCGTGATCGCCTGGCCGACATGGTAAATCACGTCCCACCCGGTCGCGACGCGTCCGGTCAGTTCTTGGTCTGCTACCGCCACGCCCGGTTGGCCCACATCGCTCAACTGATCGCTGGCGTGACCACTCGATATACCAGACGCCAACCCGGAGGATTGAGCCGATTTGGGCGCGACCATGGCACCGACGATATTCGGCTCCGGGGCAAAGGTTCGCCTTATTTGAGATAAGTCTCCCTGATCGTCCTTACGAACAATAGCGACATCGTGCGCGCCACCGTGGTGGGTGACGGGTTGGTTAGAACTGAACGCATCGGTGCTGGCACTGAAAATCATCAGTGTGCTACCAAGCTGTACGCGGTCCCCACTGGCTAGGGCATTGATCAACACGCGCTGACTATTTACGTAGCTGCCATTGCTGCTGTTCAAGTCGACGAGCGTCCAAATGTCATCGGTGCTGCGATCGATGCGCGCGTGATGCCTGGAAACCTCAGTATCATGCAACTGAATCTGGTTGGTGGACTCGCGGCCCAACGTGGTCGAGACGCTCAGCAGTTCAAAATGCTGACCGCTATCCCTTCCGCGTATGACAAACAATGATGCCATGGCCTTACCACGCTTTTCCCGCTGCCGTTCAAGAATGTTTGACTAAGGCCATCATTGGCCTGAGGCGCTCTATTTGACCATATGGCGACCAGGATGCCAGCCTATGGTATCGCTTCCGTCATCCAACTCTAGCCCTACGCCCGCTGGTTCACGCCGGAAGGTTCACTGAGGTCTCACGCCTGTCACGCTAGTCTGGCCATGGACGTTGGCCCACCATTTGCTGCCCAATTCACAAGTTCACACACTTTTAATTGGGACTTGATCATTATGCATCATCGCGTCGATAGTGCTCAACAATTCTGGTGCGCTAGCGCCACCACAGCGGCAATTTGTTTTTTGACGCCCCGCCCACTGCGTGTGCTGATGCCGCTGGGCATCGGTTACATGCTTTATCGTATGGCTCGGCATGGCTTTCCTTGGGCCGAATGTGGAAACGCCGAGTGCAATCAGGTTTGGGAGGAAGCCCAAGAGTATTTCCCTGCCGGTCATGGCGACACGATCGACGAATCGATTCAGGAGTCATTTCCGGCCAGCGATCCACCCAGCTTCTCACCCGGCACGGCAGCACCAGCTCGGTAGACTTGAGTTAACTCCAGCTACCGTCGGCTTCAGAGTAATCCGCGTGCGTAGGCTTTAAAGTCCCGCATGTCGCCCGGCGGCGTTGGGCCGATTATCAGCGGACCATCGATGGGATCCGGGTGCAGGCCATGACTGCCACGCACCAAGGTTGGATCCAACGGTATAACATCCATTCGATATCGAAAGCCGAGTTTTTTCTGAGCCAAACGCAACATGGCTCGTGGCATCGAGGTCATGAACAGTTCGACTGGGTCATAACCTGGCTTGCGATGAATATCGACGGTGCGAGCAAAGTCGGGCGCGCGCTGTTCGTCCAACCAGTAATAGTAAGTGAACCAGGCGTCGGGTCGGGCCAGTGCGATCAGTTCACCACTGCGGGCGTGGTCAAGTTGCAACTCTTCTGGATCCACGACACGATCGACCCCATCGATCGACCGCAGCAGGGCCGCCACTTCATCAATTCTTGATCGGTCGCGTACGTACACATGGGCAACTTGGTGATCGGCCACAGCAAAGGCCGCCGAGTCGCCGGGCAAGAGCTGCTCCCCAAACGGTCCATCGCGAACTGCCAGCCAACCGGCGTTGCGCAAATGGACATTCAGTGAAACCGGTTTTGATACTGGCACCAGCCCATATTCAGAAACGGCGATCACCTTTGCGCCCACTTCTGCGGCTGCGTCGATAATCTCACCGGCACAGCGATCGACCTCGACCACCCGCTGGGGATCGTGCTGGGTTAGACGCTGGAAATCATAATCCAAGTGAGGCAGATAAACCAAAGTCATTTGAGGTTTGTTCTGCCGCAGGACCTGGGCTGCAGCCCGTGCGATCCACTGGCTGCATGGCAAACCGGCTTTAGGTCCCCAGAAAGTATGAAACGGAAATGGCCCGAGCTTGTCCGTTAAATCACACCCCGTTTGATCCAGGATACCAAACACCTTGGAGCCATCGCAGCCGTAGTAAGGCTTGGGGGTCGCGCTCCACTTGACGGGGGCATGCTGGTTGAACCACCAAAACAGTTTGGCAGTGGTGAAGCCCTCGTAGAATTTTTCACCTTGGATTAGGGAATTGGCTTGCTGCCAAAAGCGGATCTCAGCCGTATCACGATAGTACCAACCATTGCCGACGATGCCATGCTCGCGAGGGGCCAAGCCGGTCAACATGGTGGCTTGCGACGTGCAGGTCACCGCCGGAATTGGACTGCGCCACGGGCGTGCCTCTCCCAACGACTTCAAGCGTGGCGCATGCTCCAGAAGCCGGCCGGTCAGGCCCACCACATTGATAATGCACAGCATATCGAAACCTTAGAACGAGTCGCGGCTGTTCGGTAGCTCAAACGCGACTGCCTGACTGAGTACCTGACTGACTGAGTGATCGACGAGGGCTGTAAGAAAGCCGAATCGCCGGACAACCGCGCTGGCTTGCCACTTACCAGCAATTTACCGCCTGAGTATAATCGCGAGTACAATTGTGAACACTAGATTACCCCAAGCTCAGCCACTGCTCGACCGGTTGAGCACTGGGCTCCTTCCTCCCTCATGTACCGCGGGCTGTAACGTCTTTTACACGCTCGTCTGGAGTGACCCTTCGATGAAAAAAAATCGCAAACTACTATCGCTTGCTCTGGTCGTCGCTCTTTGCGGCGCGACTAGTTCCGCACAGGCTCAATACGCCGATATCAAAGCCACCTTTGTGTACAAGGGCAAAGCGCCGACGGCCAAGCCGGTGGGCGGCGTATCGGATCCGTTTTGTTCGCCCTTTAAGCTCGAATCCGAAGCCCTTGTCGTCAATGCTGCCAACAACGGTATTCGCGATGTGATTGTTTTCCCGGATGCCAAAACCTTCGACGCCTCCAAGGCCAACCCGGCGGCCAAAGACGTTGTCGCCAAACCTGTGTTGGACAACAAAAACTGCCGTTTCGAACCCCACGTGTTGGTCATCAAGACCGGCCAACAACTGGTCGTAACCAACAGCGACAACACGGGCCACAACGCCAACTTCGCTTTCTTCAACAATGATCCTCGCAACCAGCAAATCCCCGCCAAGGGCAAGCAAGATTTCAAGGTCGAGAAGGCTGAACCAGGTCCAATTCCTGT
>JADLDX010000644.1 GCA_020846515.1 Pirellulaceae bacterium | reverse complement strand
CGGTACAAAGGCTGAACAAAGTGTGGCGAAGTAAGCCAGCGAACTAATGTCGACATGCTTAGCCGGTTTGGTTTCGGCCAATACGCGGGACGCCCAAGCGGTGTGATAGATGTAGTGAGCATCAAAGGGCAAATGCTCTGTACGATCATTTAGTCGCGGCCAGCGATCGCGCCACTCCAGCGGCAATTCGGGGCGTGAGGCGCGATGTAGCTTGGAAAAGCGGCGGAACTCGCCGACGAAACGCAACATGCGCCAAGGTTTATTGAGGGCCATAGTGGTCAATCGGTCGTGGGAGATCGAGGGCGTTGTCGTTGATAGGTTTGCCATACGATATAGATCAACAAGCCCAGCGCGAATGTGCCACCTACGGCCCAGAGTTCACTGCGGCGTTGCCCTTCCGCCACCACGGCGGCCAACATGCCGAGCGTTCCGACGACATAGCTGGTCGCGGCCAAGTGTTCCCACCAGGCGACGGGGGCATATCGAGTTGTCGAGGCGGAACGATTGAGGCACCACAGGGCGCTCACGGCCAAAGCGCTGCAGGCAGCCAGGGTCATGCCCAGATAGCCGATCAGCTTTTCCAAACTGGCTGCCCAAACAACGCTGATGCTTAGCAGACCTTGCATAAACACAGCTACGCGTGGAACTCTGGCGTTGGCATTCAAGAACTGGGGCATTACGCCATCGCTCGCCATTTGTACATAGACGCGCGGACCGGCCAGCAACATGCTAAACACGCTACTAAGCACAGCCAGCGAGACGATCGTGCGCAGCAGACCATTCATCGTCGGCCCACCCAGTGCACTGGCCGCCAGGATGGCGATGCCTTCGGGATCTTGTGAGACATCTGCGCCCGCGGGTGCGTAGACAAACACCGCATTCATCAATACATACAGCAGCATCACCAAGCCTGTCGCCAGCAGCATGGCGCGGGGCACGTTGCGCTGAGCCGAAGCCGATTCCCCGGCTACATACACGGCTGCATTAAAGCCGGTATAGCTGAGTGATATCCAGGACATGGATGCCAACAGAGCCACCCAACCCATTGAGCTGGCAGGCCACACAGCGGTTTCGCGATCTGGTAGGGCGTCACCTTGCCAGGCCAGGTCGTTACCGATCAAGGACCCCGCCCACAGCAACAGAACCATAATGAAGCTCAGCTTGACGATGACGATCAAGTTTTGCGCGACGGCCCCGACGCGAACATGGGCCGCATGACAAACGCAGGCGGCCAGGATGACCAGTGACGCGGCCCCAGCCGCCAGGTTCGGATCCTGGATCGAGGGCAAAGCGTACTTCACCACGGCTTTGGACATAGCCGCAATGGGAGCGGTAAAGCCAGCTACCAGCGAGATCCAGCCGGCCAGAAAACCGATGCTCGGATGCATCAAGCGACTGAGATACAGATATTCGCCACCCGACAAAGGCACGCGTCGAGCCAACGCTCCATAAGCGACCGCGCCCGCCAAGGCCCAACCGCCACATAGAACCCATGCCAGTACCACGCGCCCCGGATTACCCAGCGATAGCAACGCATAGCCACTGCTAAAAAAACAGCCAATGCCGATCATCGAGGCCACCACCAACATCACCAGCGTCACAAAGCCGATCGGAGGTTGGGCAGGTGTTGACGATCCTGTTGGCGATTGAGCAGGCGGGGTAGCAGCAGGCGGCTCATTAGGCAGTGGAGGTGAAACCGGCATTGGAAGGGGCTTTAATCCAGCGAGGCAATTCCAGATCTATAAAGTCAGTCGCGTTAAATCAGCAGTCTTATTCCAGCCTACTGGCAGTTTTATTCCAGTGAATTGACCGTGCAAGTGCAGGAGCCACGAGCAATTTCTTTGTTTCGCGAGTCGGTGATGACGCATTCGACGAAGCCGATGCGCAGACCGCGCGACACCAGTCGTGCGGTGGCAGTTAGCAGTGACTCCTTAACCGGCCGCAGGTAACTTACCTTCATCTCGACGGTGGCGAAACTGGCGGGATCAGTTAACGTGCGGCCAAACGCGATGCCCATGGCCGCATCGGCCAGCAAGGCGATGACCCCGCCGTGGACAGCGCCCATTGGGTTATGCATCTTTTGACTGACTTCCAGTCGAACGACTGCTTCGCCTACTGGGCCGGGTTCGACTTTCAGGCCGATCAATTGACTGATGGGGGCGTAAGCAAACGCATCTCCGGCTTCCATCGCTGCTGCCAAACTAAAGTCCTTCCAATTGTGAGTACCTCGTGGGTCCGTTACGATGATGGTAATGCACATCGCAACCAGTCGCAGATCAAATGGATCTGCGTCCCAGCCGGCCATTCGTTATCAGATTGTAACTAGAAATCGACTTCTGACTGTATGACCAACGAGCCTGAAACATTGATCGTCCCTGAGTCCATTGAACGCGTCGGCGAAAATGGATTGGCTATTCAGTGGAGCGACGGCCAACGCTTGAGCTACTCCGCCGTTGGCTTAAGGGACGGTTGCCCATGTGCAACATGTCGCGAAAAGCAACGCGCCAAAGAAAAGGATCGCGAGGAATCCAAGGGGAAACTGCGTAGTCTGCCAGTGCTGTCGGCGGGCGAACTAAAGCCAATATCGATCCTCCGCATGCGACCCTTGGGCAATTACGCCTACAATATTGCCTTTTCCGACGGCCATGATTCAGGCATCTTCACCTTTGATTTGCTACGGCAACTCGGGAAATAATTCAGGAAGGCAATCGGGCAAGTCGTGACCCACAAACCAGATCCAGTATCTCGACCACTGTTGGGATGGCGCGAATGGGTGTCATTGCCGGAACTGGGAATCGCGCAGATCAAGGCCAAGGTTGACACGGGGGCTCGCTCCAGTTGCTTGCACGCTTTCGATGTTCGAATCGAGCGGGAAGCGGGTGAAGAGTGGGTGCATTTTGTTGTGCATCCCCTGCAAGGCCAGACCAAGCCAGCTGTGGCGGTCAAAGCCAGATTACTGGAATATCGCACGGTCCGGTCATCCTCCGGACACACGGAAAGTCGGCCGGTCGTTGAGACCACGGCCAGCGTAGGCGATCGGCACTGGATGATCGAGTTGACTCTGACTAATCGCGATGAAATGGGATTTCGCATGCTCTTGGGTCGCTCAGCCGTG
>JADLDX010000643.1 GCA_020846515.1 Pirellulaceae bacterium | reverse complement strand
GTTGGCAAACGTCTGGCCGTTGCCCACACTTTCATCTTCTTGGGCTTCACCGATCAATGGCGATGTACCAGGCAGCCCGCGCAAGCGAACGCCGTTCATCGCATAACGTATATCAGCGAAATCGATGGTGGAACCAGCGAATTCCTGCTGTTCTCGCAACCGCACTTGAACGTGATAGGAACCCTTGGTCAAACCTGCATCGATCGCGTTGATATCTGCGCTGGCACTACGCACGCGGAAATAGAACGTACTGCGGGTGTTGGCAGCGCCGGGTAGCAAGACACGCATACCAGGGTCGCTTGGATTGATCGTGCCATCTTCTTTCACCAGTCCGGCGGAAGTGGTTCGCACGCCGTTAACTCGAACTGGCATGCGATTGACATTGCTGGATGAAATCAAGCCGGTGGTCACCAGCAGCGCCGGATCGATCGTTTCAAACGTGCTGTCGTCACTGCGTGCCAAGAGCGATCCATTGGCGTCGAGCAATTCGAGCACCAAATCGGTGTTGTGGTTGGTGTAGTCGACGTCCAACCAGATCTCTGAGCCAGCTTCGGCTGTGAAACTGTAAACATCCACGTCTTCCCGTTGGCCCAGTACGCCTTCAACGGCAAAGCCCAATCGCAAGTTTTCGCTGCTGGCCGATGGTCGGGCTGCCAAATCACCCAGAACCTGGGCCGACAGAGCGGAACCATTCGGGCCAGGGGCTGCCGAAGTGGGACTTTCCGTTTCCAATATCGGGGCTACGTTGCGATCGTTCGAATCTTGATCAAGCAGCAATCCACGCCAATCGGCTGATTGCGGAATCGAGCCGATACCGTCATTGTTCGTGTCGGTTTGCGGCGAACCATCAGGCTCCAATCCAGCGCCGACCGTATCGTCTCTCAAACTGGTCAGGATTACCGGAAAACCAGGCTGGCCCAAAACATGCAAGGCGCCGCCAATGCGGTTGTTACCCGAAGTCAATTGACCACTGGCGGTGATGCCAGCACCCAGATTGCGATTGAAGTTAGAACCATAACCAAAGAACTTGACGACCAGCGATTCGTTGGCCGCACTCTGCAAACGCAGACCGCCTTCATGCTGAACATTCTCAATAAAGATGCCATCGAACAGGACGTGCACAATATCCGTATCGTCCCAGACACTGGCAGTGGTCAGCGTATCGCCGCGAATCTCCAAGCCATTCAGGTCGTTACCAATCATGCGATTGTTGCGAATCAGTGGACCGCGATTGCTGTCGTAGCTGGAGTTCTTATCAGCAGCACCTGTCTGACGACCCGAGTCACCCATGATGGTGTCGGTCATGCTGTTGGCGTCGATGTCGATCGCGCTGCCATCGTTGTTGCGGAACACGTTATCGATAATGATCGGCTGGGCACCGCGTACAAAAATGGTCGCTTGCGAGTTGCTCATGCGACCAAAGCGCGAGCCTGGGCCTTGACCACCAAAACCATTGGCATTGTCTTCGAATACCGAATTAGCAATTCGGCCTTCGGCTTGCTGTAGTTCGATGGTGTTGAAAGCACGGAACGTACCATCCAGCTTCGTAACCCCACCGGCATAAGAAAAGCGCGCATGATCAACGCTTAAGGTGGAGGTTGGAGCCATGTAGATACCGCCCCAGTCGCGAGGCGATGGCCTATTGGCGTTTAAATTGTTGTTGGTGTCGAACGTACCACCGGCACCAACTCGGTCGTCCAGCTTGCTGGTGAAGGTAATCGGCAATCCATCGGTACCTTCGGCAATAATGTTTGCACCGAAGGTGGCCTCAATACGCGCCGCTTCCAACTTGATGACGGTACCTGGATCAATTACCAGAGATGCCGTCGCCCGAGGTCGCTTCACAGCAAACGCCTCAACACTCAGCTCTCCACCAGCGGTGGCCCCCGTGTCCAAGAACTGGCCAACACCTTGCGATGTCGAATCAGGCAAGTCGGCTACACGCACAAACGCGCCACCATCGACGCTACGATAAATGCGTCGAGCCACGTATCCATTGAGCGTTAAAGGCAAATTCTGTAGTTGAATGCTCCCTGCCGGTGTCAATGCGAAACTGGCAGTCACGTTCGATGCCAAGCCTTCGCGACCCGCCCCATCGATCATCACGACGCGATAGGCATACGAACCAACGGCCAAAGTGCCCCCGTTAACGCGTTCAAGCGTCACACCCGAAACGTCGGCGCGATCGCGAGTCAAGGTACCACCAAGCACTTTTCCAATGTCCAGGTAGGTCGACGTTTGGCGATCCAATGTGGCCACTAACTCATATGGTCCCTGCCCAAGTCCATTGCTGCGATACAGCCGTCTGGCCACATAGTCTCCGGTGGCTGCTGGCAGGCCAGCAATTCTGATGGCCGTTTCGCCCGGATTGATCAATTGGCTAACCGAGACATTCGATGGAATGCTCTCGTATCCGTTGCGGTCCAAATAGGACAGCTTGTAGTTGTAAGTTCCAGGAGCCAAAATTCCACCGACGCTAGCAGCCGTCGATATCAAATCGGCAGGTGGCACCGTGCTGTCCAAGATGGCACCACCGGTCGAACCACTGACAATCAAGTTTTCCGAGATGACGTGCACGATATCGATATCATCGAAACGACCTGGTACCGTCAAAGTGCGTGTCAAACCATCGGCCGGCGTATCGACGCGAATGAACAAACCGTTGAGCGAATTATTGATCAGTTGGTTATTGCGGATCTCAGGACCAACGCGGTCGTAATCGCTGGTAAATGCACCATTGACCTGGAATCGCGGTTCGTTGAAGTTCGTTTCTTCAAAACTATTGGGCAAAGCGCTCAGCGCAGCATTGGCCGCAAAACTGATCTGGTTGTTGGTAATGGTTGGTCGAGTATCCAGCATTTCAATCGGATTGATCGACGTCTGAATCGAGTCGACCAGTACCGTGCCACCACCGTAGCGCATCACCGATTGATTCACGTACTGTAAGAAAATACCTTCATCTTCCAGATCGGTTCGGCCAGCCGATACATCGACATCGCGGCGATACGAGATACCACCCCAATCACCAGTGCTGGGCGTGGTACGTGGCGTAAAGGTATCCAGGCCCAACGATTCATCTAACCAAGATGTAAAGAACACGTTCCCAGCGACGGCCGCGCCATTGGATTGACGCACGGCATTACCCGCGGCATCCAACAACACCGGCGTACCCAAAACTTGCAGGGCCGAATCAGAACGATCGATATTCAAGTTCGAGCTACCGACGCCGATGCGAGCCCCCAGCAACTTGAAGATCGCCCCGGCATCAATCATGGTGGTAACGCCGCGAGGTATCTCCATGGTCGAGCCATCGGAGAGAATGGATCCAGGCAATAGACCAGTGCCGATTTCGTAGGCAAAGTTATCGTTTAATGTCGCCAGGTTTCCATCGACACCACCATTGCCGACGATTCGTACGATGTCGCCCGGCAAGGCAGAGGCAAACGCGCTGGCCACACCGGTGGCCGATATATTATTGAACGGACGAGCCAGGCTGCCGTCGGCATTGGGACCGGCCGCTTTGTCGACGAAGATGGTCTTTCCGGAAACATCGATCAGTACCAATGCTGGATCGATGCGAATGAGCCGTTCACCACGCAAGGTCAAGCGTGCACCGTTGGCAATGGCACTAACGCCCAGTTCACTGCGCGAGACGATGGCTGCGGCCACTGCATTGGCCAATGTACCAGCCGCATCGCCACTCACGTAAGAAATGGCAATCCGCCCAGCCCCGACGATACCGTTGCTGTCAAACTCGAAATCGCGTAGCACACCGTTGCCACCCACGACCGTGATGACCCGACCTTCCAGCGCAGCCGTAGCACCGGCATTAAAACTCACCACGCGGTCCAGGGGACGCGTTTGGAACCAGAAGTCATGGTTGCCACCTGGTACACCATCACCATCACCATCCAAGGCAACGGCTGGATCATTGGAACCTGAAATATCTTGCAGCGTGTCGGTTGTGTCCACTTGAGCGCGGAACGAGATACGCAGTTGGTAATCACCTTGCGACTTGCCACCAAAACCAGTTCCCTCAACGGTCGCGTCATAACTATCGTTACCGCTAGCCGAGACGCCAATGTAATAAACGCCAGCCGTCAGCGATTGCTTGATCACTGAGTCTCGGCTGAAGTAGTCATCATTTTGGGCCACCAACTCCATACGGCCGCCCAGCAGGACCACTGGATTCTGTGTTAGCGTGTTATTGCCAACACGTGTCGTCGCCGCACCACGGACCAGCGTGGCCTTGACCAGTTTGCTCGCTGGAGCAGATGCCGCTAGCTCAGCCAATACATCAGCCACAGTGCTTTCACTGCCAGCACGGGCATTTAAATCAACGCTGACCGAATTCGGGCCAACGGTGACACCCGGCTTGGCATTGAGGCCTCGATCCGACTGAGTGAAACGAATCTGGAAATGATTGCCTTGAGTACCCGGCAACAGTGATTCGAAACGGACTTGAAGAGCGTCGCCTGCACCAAAGTTGGTCGAAGCAGTTGCCTGCGTTGCTCGGAACAACTCAAGATTGGTGTTCAAAGCACTGCTATTGGTCAAGCGTTCTGCATAGGTTTCCGCAGTAAACAAGCCAACTCGATCTTGGCCACCGAAGTCGACATCGAAGCGATACAAATCGACATCCGAACCATCGGGACGATAGAGGTATTGCCCGTGCAGTACATCCTGATTGCCTGGGAAGATCGGCTCGTATTGCTCGTCGCTGGCATTCAATTGCGCATCGTTCGCATTGATCAAGACGCCGCTACCGGCCAGGAACGTCGGATCCAAACGCATCAGCGTGGACTCAGGCAGATCGCCTGCATGCTCCAATCCCAGCACCATGCCGATGCCGGCCGCCATGGCGCGGAAATAGCTCTCTCCGTAATTGTCATTCCAGGTATTGGTCGCCGACAGGATGACCAAAGAGTTCTCAAATGTCGGATCAATACGCACGCCGAAATTGCGTGCCGCTGAGTTCTGAATCTGAGTGCCAGCCAGCGGTCGCAAGCCAGTGGCTGCACCAGTAGCGATCGTCACGCCCAGGTCAGAGGTTTCTACAAATTGAACCCCAACATATTTGGCCCACAATCCTAAAGCCTCGCGGGCACGCTGCTTCTGAATCTCGCTGATGGCATTTACCAGCGGAACGCCGAACAAGTCCGACGAATAGGTGGAGCGGAAGTTATAGAAAATCGTGGTGATGCCATCGACGTTGTCAGCACCAAAGGACTGATTGACATGACCCTCGAAAGAACCGAGTTGATTCTGGGGCAATACACGATGCCCCGGATCATTGCTGGCGCCGAGCAGATCCAGAGCGAAACTCTCCGGATCAATCGACGATCCCAAAACCAGACTTGTCTGCAACTGATTGGCCGAACCAATCGTACCAATGTTCGTAGCCGTGTTAAACGAACTGCCCAAGCCCACCAAATTCAATGGCGAATAGGATAGCGTCCGATTGCCCACTTGAGCCGAACCGAGGCTGCCCGCTTCCAATGAAGCTGATAGCAGACTGCTGGCATCGGAACTGTTATTGACCAAAGTGACGAATTCTTGCGCTGTCAAGTTGGCTCTACCGAGATCGATTCGCACGACATTGCCTGCCGCTGTGACCACAGGCGTGCCAGAGTTGGTATTGATAACTTCAACCCGAACACCCGCTCCTGCCTCACCCACTTGTCGAGAAGTGAAGCGCACCTTGGCCAGCCCGCCGGTATTCAAGTCACTGATAACCGTGGCCGCAGCTTCGCTGTAGGTCGGTGCAATCGGAGCTGTTTCGCGAGTCCCAACACGCAAGCGGAACGTAGACGGTGCGCTGCCGCCAAGTGTGTTGATATCGCCAGCGAACTTGAGCGTGGCGGTGTTGGTGGTCGCGTTGTACCTGACGCTGGTCGGCGCAAAGTAGATGTCGTCGGTGTTGCGTACCGAGTCGTTCGTCAAGATCAACTGATAGAAAGCTGGATTCTCTGCTGACCGGGCCGTCGGACGGCCAAACGCGTCATTCTCCACCAACAATTTATCAGCGTCAAAGTAAACGACGATCGTATCACGTTGCTGCTGCAGTCCATTAGCCGTGCGAACGACCGGTTGCGGCACAACGGCTGTGACTTGCGATCCAAGGTCCAATCGGAAGTCGATCGTGTTTTGACGAGTCCCAGCAGTGTTTGGAACGAACAGACTGCCTGGCTGACCCGCGCTTCCAACATTGCGCAGGCCAACAATCCCGCGGACCGGATCATCAAATCCAAAGTTCTCAATTCGGTAGTTGTCATCCGGCAGTGTCTCTGCAAACCGCACCGTGACTTCATTCTCATTGGGACTGGCACCGACCAACACGGCACCCGGTTGAATCACTGCATCCCCGGCCTGACTCAACTGTACCGGCGAATAACTGGCAGGATTCAAAGCACCTATGCTTGTCGCGCCCAATCCACCATTGACCCTGGCGATGACCAACGGAGCTGCTATCGGCGATAGATTGATGGCGTTGACCAAACCCGCAGCCGTAGTTGGCGCTTGGGCATTGGAGTTCAATGTCACGTTCAAGGTGTTGCCACCAACCGTAGCAAACAGGGGCACACCGCTGGGCCCTAAATCGGCGATGGCGAAGTTGATCGTCACTGCCGTAGCCTGAGCACGGGCCGTCAACTGGACATTCACCGCACCACTGGAACCGAAGTCTGTGGATGCGCTGAATTGACCAAACGAGCCGTCATTACCGGCTCGCGTGATGCGGATGCCTGAGAGCGTCGCAGGATCAATTACCTGCGCGTCATCAAAGCGGAAGGTCAACTCACGAGGGCCCACCGAGCGGACCGCACCATCCACCAACAGATCACTGTTGTTGGGCTGGACGCCAATCAATTGCGGCCCTACGGCCAGCAGTTGTCTGTGCTCAAGGGTCTCCAAAAGCATCTGACGAACACGCTTCCGAGCGATGTCAGCTTTGTTTTGGGAAGTTGGGGATGCGACGGTGCGGAACTTGCGGTTGGTCATTAACCAGCCCCTAAAAGCGTTGCTGCCTGAAACCGACGACAGGAAAACTCCCCCTCAGGCGGGTGAGTCTAATTCCTGAACCTCTCGCCTTCCGGAGACGAGTGGGCCATAAAATACGGGGATGAGACGTTCGAACGGTCCTCGAAACCATGCCATAGGACGCATTTACCGACCGTTCGGACGTTGACGGTTGATTATAATTGCGTCGACTTTTGATGCAAACTCGCACGGGGGGTCGGTTTACCAGCTTGCCGATCTTTCCCATTTAATCAGAGAGAGCCATCGACACACCGCCCCTTTGGCTGCCCGCATCTAGGCCACAATTGAGGGTTCAAACAACCTCATCGGGGGAGTCAGCGGAAAAATAATGCCGCTTTGACGCGACCGGACACCAGAAGTTCCCGAATAAAGCTCGCTATCGTTACCATCTGTCCGGTCCAAAGAAAAAAATATGCGGACAAATTCCCATAACTCACCTGAATGGCACTGAGATGTCAGGCGAAAAGGCTTTGGCCGCGAGCCAACCGGCTCCAAGCAGCTCGAGGTACTCGCGAGCGTCGATCTTAATGTGGCCGAAAACCGTGGGCTAGCGCCCTGCGGCTTATCAGCCGGAATGCGCTAGCGTCCGGTTTCGCCCGACGGAAGACCGACGACCGCTCGCGCGCTCATCCTTGAGGCCGATCATCTGGCCGCAGTCGTGCCTGCCATACTTCCGGGATGGCAGGGAAAACGCCATAAAATCGTTTGATGAAGTGGCGGCCGCGCCAAGACAGACAGTGCCGCTCCCAGCCCCAACGCTCCAACAATCGGTCGCTGATCCGCGGATTATTGATCTCAGCCACAATCGCGTGGCTCCGCTTAAGGCGAGCTATCTCATCCAAGGCCAACGAGGCGCAGTACAGCGACGCAAGCGATGCCCGAGCATGACTCTTGACATAACTGAGCACCAGAAAGTCGGGATTGCCCCAGCGATGGTGAAACAACAACTCGCATTGCACAGCAGTCGACAACCGTTGACGCATGTCCCACCAGACACCCAAACGATGCGCGCGATACGGGATCCAACGGCGCTGCACAAACCGAAGTCGTCCATTGGCCGTCACAATGCGACCAGCGCCCCATTTTTCCAGTCGCCCAGCATCCGCCTGAAGATCGGTTGCCAAGCTGCACAGCCCTGACGGTAGACGGCCCATCCATTCCATTACTAATTCGTTGCTTTCATGGGTTCGCGTCAAACGCTCGGCTTTGCGGAGGAATCTGCGGATGACTTTGGGGCTCTTCGTGTAAGCGAACGGTCATGTCATGCCAGGCCAACAACATGAAAACCGGCGCGACCAGCATGGCAAACCACTGGTAACCGGTCAGCCCCAGCCACCAATCGGGCTCAGGTCGAATAAATTCGCTCAACCAACGGTAAATCAGATAGGCGACAATATAGAGCTTGACCAATTGCCCGCGTCCCAGGCCATGGAACTTGAGCCACGACAAGACGGCAGCCATCAAGAAATGAAAACCCATTTCGTATAGTTGGGTTGGATGTCGGGCAATCGCACCAGCGTCCACGGTGGCGAATCTCACCCCCCAAGGCAACTCAGTAGGTGTGCCATAACAACACCCAGCCACAAAACAACTCAAACGCCCGATGCCAACTGCCACCGCCATCGGTACAGCAAAAGTGTCGCCGGTCTTGACCTTGATCTCATAGATCCACTTGGCCAGTTCAACACCCACATATGCACCTACCATACCGCAGACGATTGTCTTGCCATTGGAAAACCACACCGTACCGGATCGCAGCCCCTCCCAATCGCTGAGCGCGAAAGGCAGTTTGGCGCCGAGCATCGCTCCGCAGAAGGCTCCCAGGGCAATGGCGACCTTTTCCCTTGGGCTAAGGTGCAATTGCGATTGCGTGCCGCGCAACAACCACCACCCGCTACCAATCGCAGCCAACATGATCAGCGAATAGGACCAATGCGGATTCATCAACGTCCCAACATCTGCGCACACATCAAGAACAGAGCGATGACGGCGGAGACTACCAACAGAGCGATCGTCAAGGCGGTGAACATTCCCGACCAAAGTAGCGTGACGAACAGTGCGGAAGCCTTGGGACGTTCGCCTTTGGCCACGCTCACCAATGCCCGGCTACCGGTGGCGATAAAGGCCGGCCCGACAATAATTAGAAACGGCACCAACATCCCGGGATCCTGCACAGCGATGCCAATGCCCACCAGTCCAGCGAATCCGATGGTGACCGCAAGCAACAACATAAAGACGATCTCAACTCGACTTTGCGTGGGGCTGAGCACAGGCGTTTGAAGCAGATTGGGCTCCTGACTGGGCGGAGCCGAGTACGGATTGTCGTCAGTACCGTTACACAGCCAACAGGTCGTCGCATGAGGTGGATTGGTCGCACCACACTTCTGACAAACCAGCGCGGGTAACATCGGTGGATCTTGGCTCATGATGCCTCCTGCCCACCATCGGTACTGGCAACCTGCCTAAGGCAGACCTCTGTTACCACTTGGCGTAACATCCGCACTAGCTGACCGGTCACAATTCCGGTCCCCAACAAACTGAGCGTGACCACCATCCACTCAACCGGTTGAATCGGCCGTTGAGCATTAGGTTGGCTGGCTGGTTGAATGCCGTCGGTCGATAACTGCTCCGAACCGAATGGTGCCCCAACAACTTGATCTCGGAGCACGAGCAATGTCAGGTAACTGACTAAACATAGAGCCGTGGTCAGCCAGATCAGCTTCACATTGCCACGTAGACCGGACATCACCACAATTAAAAAGTAGACGACGATCAACGGACTGGACGCACCGCTGCCAGCCATGGCCATCACCGTCAGTAGAGCGATATCTATCAGAGAAATGACGTATTTTAGGGCCGGGGGTAACCATCGACGCGAGATCATCACTACGACGGCCATGGAAATAAACAGCCAGGCAGCCGACAGGTAAGTGGCTTGCCTATGTAACATCTGATCGGCCTCACCGCGCGACGAGAAGACCAGATAGTGCGTCAACTGCACAGCATAAAAGGCTGACACCAAAAGTAGGCGTATCAGTGCTGATCGCAGTTCGCCTTCATACTCCAGCCAGCGACTGATGACATGGAGACGAAACGTATGCTTGGCCGGATCGTTCGCTTGCATAAACCCTCAAGAGTCAAAAAGGGGTCAGACCCCTTTTCCGTTACGCTCTAAGTGTCCAATTGGCGGACGCCTTGAACTTTGCCAACAATCATTCGATACACGCCCAACATGCCCCACATCAAGATCACTGCCACGACCAGGATCGACAATGTCATCCACGGCGGCAATT
>JADLDX010000642.1 GCA_020846515.1 Pirellulaceae bacterium | reverse complement strand
CGAGATGGCTGGTTGATCTCCCGAATGTTGTTGATATCGACCGTCGAGCTCCCAATATGTACTTTCACTGTCCTCTTCGAGTTGTCTTGGGGGTCAGTAGTTACCGAAACCTTGTCGACCACCCCGTTTATTTCTTTTGCGCCGTCATCCAACGCGCTCACAGTTTTCCCAATTAAGCCGCTGGCCATCGTCAGACCTTGGCCGGTTGCTAGCGATGAGAGAGTCTCGGTGAGCTGGTTGGTGGAGCCGATCTCGCGAATCTGGCTAATCTGCGTGAGTAGCTGAGAGTTATCCATCGGGTTGAGCGGATCCTGATTCTGCATTTCGGTGACCAGCAGTGTCAGGAACTGATTCAAGTCCACGTTGCGTAGATCGTTGCCGGTCGTGGTGCCCGTGCTGGTACTGCCACCGGTTGAATTTGTGCTACTGGTGCCGGGAATCGAGGTCATAACTGCTTCCAATGCTTGGCGTTGGCCTTCGGGGGAGAGTGGGCTACTTGATCACGACGGGCCATCAAATGGCTGGCACTATCGCAAGAATCGGCATGACGCGTCAAGCCGTTCAATCTGTCTGGACATTCATTGCCCAGTTTATGTAAGGTGCAACCAGCGATTTTCGTCGAGTCATCCAGTCAACCTACTGACTTACTTACTCAACGCTGGTCGCGTGATTCGTTCGATTCACTCACTAAAAGCACCTTTCTCATCACATTCATGAACGCAGTGGCCTTCCTCAATCGGTACCGAGACCTCGTCTTGCCAGTGGCTATTATCGGCTGCGTAGGTGTGATTCTGGTCCCGCTGCCACCGTTGATGATCGACATTTTGCTCGCCGGCAATGTGGCGGTGTCCATTCTGGTGCTGTTGACCACGATCTATATTCGCACGCCGCTGGAATTCAGCGTGTTCCCGACATTGCTGGTGGCCACCACCTTGGCGCGGCTGGTTTTGAACGTGGCCACCACGCGGTTGATTCTGACCAAAGCCGACTCCGATGCCGAAGCGGCTGCCGGTGGAGTGATTCAAGCCTTCGGTGAGTTCGTAGCTGGTGAACGCATTGAAGTCGGTATTATTCTGTTTGTCATTATTGTGGCCATCCAGTTCTTGGTGATCACCAAAGGTGCGACGCGCGTCAGCGAAGTGGCCGCGCGTTTCTCCTTGGATGGTATGCCCGGCCGGCAGATGGCGATCGACGCTGACTTGAACGCTGGCGTGATCGATGAACAAGAGGCGCAGCGCCGCCGCGACCAGGTACAACGTCAAGCCGACTTTTATGGTGCGATGGACGGTGCCAGTAAGTTCGTGCGTGGTGATGCGATCGCGGGGATATTGATTACGATTATCAACATCATCGGCGGTCTCTATGTCGGCATGATGTACGCCGACATGACGATCAGCCAGTCGTTTGGTTTGTTTACACGCTTGACCATCGGCGATGGTCTGGCTAGCCAGATACCAGCCTTTTTGATCTCGTTGGCTGCCGCGTTGTTGGTCACGCGTAGTACACAACAAGTCAACTTGCCGCTGGAATTCTTGAACCAGTTAGTCTCACGACCTCAAGCGCTGGCCGTCGCTGGCGGCTTTCTCATCCTGCTGATCTTTACGCAGTTGCCTACAATTCCATTGTTAACTCTAGGTGGCGGTTGCGTCGGTCTCGCGCTAATGGTCCAGCGTCAGAATGCAGATCTAGCTAAACGTCAGCAGCAGATCCAGCAGGACGCCGAAGTTGCCAAGCATAAGCCCGCGGAGAAAAAAGCCGAGGACTACTTGGAAGTTGACCCGATGCGCATCGAGATTGGCGCCGGATTGCTGCCGTTGGCCGACCCGCGCCGCGGTGGCGACTTGATGGACCGCATCAGTTCCGTCCGCGCCATTCTAGCTAGCGACATGGGCATTCTGCTGCCGAAGGTACGACTCAAGGACAAGCTGAGTCTACCGCAGACGGTTTACGAAATTCAAATCGCCGGCAATCGCGTGGACCGTGGTGAGGTCCTGCCCGGCAGAGTCCTGGCCATCGATACGGGCCGAGCGACGGTGGCTCTGAACGATAATCCTACCAAGGAACCAGCCGCGGGTCGCACGGCGTACTGGATCACGCCCGAAGAACAGGCTCGGGCTGAGATGTATGGCTATGAGATCGTTTCGCCAGCGGCGGTGATCTCCACGCATCTTCAAGAAGTCGCGCGCCGTTTCTCGCACGAATTGTTGACGCGCGATGCCACCAAACAATTGGTCGACCAACTCAAGCAGGCCAGTCCGACTGTTGTCGAAGAATTGATTCCAGGTGTCATGAAGCTCAGCGATGTGCAAACCATTTTGCAGATGCTGTTGCGAGAAGATGTGCCCATTCGACAACTGGGTTTGATCTTTGAATCGCTCGGTGACTACGCCCCGCGTGTAAAAGATTTGGTATCTCTAAACGAAATGGTGCGCGCACGTCTGTCGCGGACGATCTGCCAGCGCTTTCGCGATGCCAATGGCCAGATGCATGTGATTACGATGGACCCGGCCATGGAAGATCGTATCGCCGCTGGTTTTGAAATCGATGGTCGCGGACTGCGCATTCGCATGTCGCCACAAGCGGCTGACATCACCGTGACCCAAATCGCCAAACAACTCAAACAGCTCACCCAGACCGGTCATCGACCACTGCTGGTTGTTAGCCCACGCGTTCGCGCGGCCCTGCGTGAAATCACGCACGAAAAACTACCCGATCTACGTATCCTCAGCCACCAAGAGATTACTCTGCAGACGCAAACGGTGTCCGTAGGGCTGGTAACCGATCCACCACCACGCAGTTAAAGCCTCGCCGAAAAGGGGTCTGACCCTCTCATGACTCGCCTCCACAGGGTCAGACCCCTTTTGGGATAGGCTCTTAGACCAAGCCCGACCATGGAAATTTTCACTTATCGCGCTCGTTCGTTGCAAGAAGCCCTCATGCTCGTACGTCACGAGTTGGGCCCCGAAGCTTCCGTCATTCAGACTCGAGAAATTTCCGGACGCCTCTTCGGTCTGCTCGGCAAACCCAGCATCGAAGTGCAAGCCAGTCGCGATGCCCAGGTGATCCGTCGGCTGCCCAACCCACAACAACTCGATCAACCATCCACCCACGAGCCTCTTCACGAT
>JADLDX010000641.1 GCA_020846515.1 Pirellulaceae bacterium | reverse complement strand
GCTATCTGCAGCAGCCTCACGATGGGTGACGCCATTGGGGTTCAATAATGTCCAGGATAGTGGTCCAACTGGTCCAGCCGCTCAGTTTGATGCCACTGGCTGGATCGTGCCTGTGCTCGGTAGCAGTCGCGACATGCCTACGCATGCGCTAACCAACGATGCCGGCAAGATCATCGTCTATTTGACGCCTGCAGCAGGCGTAAACTTAAGTCGCTATTCATCGCAGCCAATCGGCGTCTATGGCTTGCGGGGCTATCTGCCTCAACTGAAAACCAACCATATTCAAGTGCAACGCGTCGTGCGCTTGCAATAAAGCAAATAGTTTCATCTGTGCCTCGGCCCTGCCATCTGTGCTAACTCAAATAGCACAGATGGCAAAGCCGGAGCACAGACGGAGCTTGGCGGAATAGAGTTCTCTCGTCATGGCTGCCGCTTTCCCCCAAGCAACTGCCTGATCGCCGAAGGCACTGCAAAACACCAAGTTAACGTCAAACGGAAACAGGCTCTATTTGACTTCGAAGGGGTTCTCTTCGAGCAATTGACGAATGAAGGCCTGGTCTTGTGGGCTAAGCTTCTCAAGGGGCACGTTGACCTGTTTGCCGTCGGGGCGCTGCAGTTTGACTACACCATTTTCTTGGCCGACAAACATCGCGTCGACTTTAAAGCGACCGGTCTTATCCGACCAGGTGCGTGATTGGCCGGACACTTGCACGTCGGCCAAACCAGCGCCGTTGGTTACCCCAGCGGGCGGGGCGGGTTGCTCGACTTCGGGCGGTGCCAACTGCACATTGCGTCGCGTCACTGTCACTTCGCGATTGGGCTTGCCCCATGCCAAAGTCTCCGCTCGGACTTTGCCATCAGGCAACAGTGTTTTGATGCGCGCCGCGTACCAGAAGGAGCCATGCTCTTGGACTTGGACGATTTGTCCCACATACAGCGGAGTGGTCGAGTTAACCTCCAGATCGCTAGATGAGACCGGAGATGGACCGCCGTAGGCTTTGTTGAGATCGTAAGTTCTCTTGTATTCGGGAGACCACTTGGCCAAAGCCTTGGAGGCCGCCGCGGCCACATCTTCATCAGCATGTTTTAAGAGCGCGCGAATAGCGGTTGCGATCTCAGGGTCAGGATCACTGAGCGATTTGCTTTCCAAGTCGGTTAATGTCTTTTTCAAATCAGCCACTGCCTGCGACTTGAGACCGGCCAGGGATTCACGTTTCTCTTCGGGCGTTAAAGGCGTTTCGGATTTGAGTTTGGCATCGGCTACTTTGCGTTGCTGTTCTTCGACCAAGCGCCGGGCATCGGCCTCAATCTTGTCTAACTCGGCAGCCGTCAAGCGCACGTACTTGAGCGTAATGGGGAACGTCGTGGATGAATTACCTTCCTTCGTAATCAGCTTGGCGGTCATATCAAGGGCATGTGGTACGTGGTCTTGCATGTCAAACGTCCAGATACCGGCCCCATTCATATCGAAGGATTCTCCATCAGCTCCCGGCGAGGTGAGTTGGTATGACTTTTTGATAGTCACCAAATTGTTTTGTTGACCTTGCCACTCGTAGCGTGTGATCTCGCTGGCTGCCTGCACACTCTTGTCGTCTTGTCCAGCAAAAGGGCCGAAGGCTCCAAATGGTCGACGTTGATCTTCGTTTTCCTCAGTGATCGACACGCCGGAATCGACGACCCACTGTCGATCGTTACCTTTGGGCAGCGATTCAAAAGGCATCAAAGAAACGTTGCCCAACAGATACGGCAGGTGCGAGTCGCCATCCATGGCTAGTACATGACCTGTTGGCGTCATGGTAATTCGATTGGTCGTTTGCACTTTGCCGGCAAACGCTGGACGGCTGAAGGGACTGGGTGGACCACCGAAACCACGTGGACCAAACGGACCGCCGGGACCACCAAAACCGCGTGGACCAAACGGACCACCCGAGCCACTATTGCTTTGTTTGCGTTGGACGGTTTCGCGCAATCCGCCAGTATAAGTGACCTTCATTTGCTCGGCGTTGGCGGCCGTGACCTCATAATGAATCATGCCTTTGAATGAGGTTATCTTGTCATTCTCGTCAATCGTCACCGTCATGTTGTAGGAGAACTTCTGCTTGGGTTGCCAGCGATATCGAAGTTCATCGGCGGCCGTAGCGCTGGTCAATCCAATGTGCCAAAGTCCCAAACAGATTAGCCCCCACACAACGCCTGGCTGTAACCGAATCGCTCCGCGACTCGTCCGATGAAAACGGTAGGCTGCACACAGTCGCGGCATGTTAGTTTTCCTCAAGAGATTGAACCATACGCGAAGAGGTACTGGACTGGTTTGGGAATTGACGAATCATCTGCCACACGCGATCAAGAGCGAGTTTGGCAGCATCCTGCTCTAGACCAGATCGATTCAGAAATGCGGTCTCTAAATCGCTCAGCGACCGCAACGTGCCCACCTTTTCCAACTCTTGATAGGCGGCCATTCGAACTTCATAGTCTTCCGATCTTAAGCGCTCCAGTGCTCGCAGCTCATCGGATTGTTCGACTGGCTGCTGCGCGATCTCGACCACACCTTCAAATGGCTCCACTGCTTCGACTGGTTCCACTGTTTCGACTGCGGGTGCCAGCGATGGTTCGAGCGTAAGTTCAGAGTCAGCTTCTGGCGATGATGGAAACAGACGGCTTTCCGCCTGAGCGACATTGGGTAGTTGTAAGGGTGACGTACCTTGAGTTTGCCGAACGCCGCTGGGCAGTAGGAGCAAGGCTAGCACGCATGTGATCGCTAGTCGAATTCGTCCGCCACAGCCGGCCCAAGGTAAGCGCGGGTCCAATATGCGCTGCATACGTCGTTTCACTGGCAGCGCATCGCCCAGCATATTCAGCGCCAGATGCGGAGGTTGATAGCCCACCATGGTCGCAGCTTTTAAAATGGCACCCGCATAGTTGCGACGCTGGCCGGCCAGGGCGTGAATCGTCTGTTCATCGCAAGCCTCTTCACAAGCGCATTGCAGAACGTGACGCGCTAGCCAGACAGCCGGGTGAAAGAAATAAAGAGCACTCAAACAGGCTTGTAGAAATCGCCACCAACCATCGCCTCGAACGACGTGCATCAGTTCATGAACCAGCACCGTCTCCAACTCCGCCAGGCTCAAGCAATTGCGAACCGCCGTAGGCAATAGAATGACCGGTCGACGCCAGCCGATCACCAGCGGCGTCGTACAGGCTCCGCTATCGCACAGTTTAATCGGTAGCGTCAAACCCACGCGTTGCTTCGCGGACTGGAGCGTGGCCAGTAAACTCGGATCGGTGATTGGTTCCGCTTGCCTCAACCAACTTCGAACTTTTATCCAACCATAGATCATCAAACCCAACTGAGCCGCTACGACGCCCAACCATAACATGCATAAATTGGTGGCGTTGAACCAGCGCCACCAGGCTCCGCTGTCCAGTAATCCGCCCGTATCCACGGACGCGTTGGCCGAAGTGGATATCGCCCTAGGCACCAACGTACTTTCCATCAGCGCGGATAACACAAATGGGGTTGACGCTGGATCAGGTGACAGTGGTTCAGGAGATAATGGTTCGGAAGATAATAGATTAGGCGATAGAGTGAACCAATCGCCCAGCCACCAGGCGATACCGGTCGGGGCCGCCAAATCGGGCGGTACGACCAGGCGCACGAGCACCAATAGCCACACGGCGAAGCGCAGTCGCGCCGAGCCGCGACGCAGAAAAAAGTCGGCCAGGCAGAGCAACACGACTAACCAAGAGACGTGCAGCGACATGCTCCACATCCAACTGCCCCACCATTGCGCGAGAGAGTCCAGCGAGTTTGGAAGCATCTGGTTCATCGCACATCACTCAGCTTCTTCGTCATAGCGATCTAACATGGCCCTGAGCTCAGCCACATCCTTGGCGTTCAACGTGCGACTCTCTATCAGCCGGCTTACCAACGGCGATAGCGAACCTTCCAACACGCGATCAAACAGGTCATCCACCACGCGACCGACGGCCGATTGCCGACGTAGCTTAGGTGTATATTCGTAGACGTTGCCCACGCGGTGCGCGCTGACCAAGCCCTTTTCCACCATACG
>JADLDX010000640.1 GCA_020846515.1 Pirellulaceae bacterium | reverse complement strand
AGACTGCGATTATCGAGACTTGGTCCCTCTGGCCAGCCACTTCGATCGCTAACAGCCATCGTAGAGCAGTTGTCCTCAACGTTGTCCTCAACTGCTCTTTGCGACGCTTCGTGCCATTGAACAGTTTAGGACAACTGTTCCCCGGTGACCGCGCAGCGGTCCACGTAGTCCCGTAGGGACGCAGGATTCCAGCCGGCGGTGCCAACCGGTGCCAACCGCCGGTATCGAGTCAGCAGCGCGCATGCGGCGAGTAGGTGTGTTACCAATGGTCAAGACGATTACCGAGCCGAAATCAAGATGAGCCAACCGCAGTTGATTTGAGCGGTCGTACCCTGGGTTGGTGATGCCACCGGCGATGAGAACCCCAACGGGGTTTTACAATCTCACCCCTGCGCAATGGACGCCTAGGGACATGCACGCAATGAACAGTTGAGGACAACTGTTCTACACATAAATTTCGGGCTTGTTTTGGCCGGAGCAATTGAGCTACCATTCCAGGCCGATTTTCAATCCGCTGGATCGGTTCAGGAGGAACCTAAGTCATGCCCCAAAACCTTCGCACTCTCGTGGCGATGTGCCTGTTTCTGGCCCTCAGTTTGGCCAATGTCTGCTGTCCGCGACTGATCTTAGCCCAACAGCCTGTCGCGGCACCGTCGGCCAATGCGGCCCCTAAAGACGATAATCCGCTCAACAAATTGCCCAAGATCGTAGCCACCGTCGGCGGTCAAACCATTACTCGTGAACGATTGGGGCAGGAATGCGTCAAGCGATATGGCACGATCGTCTTGGATAACTTTTTGAACAAGCACTTAATCCTGCAAGCCTGTCGTGCCAAAGGCATCGTCATCACGACGGATCAAGTCAACCAAGAGATAGCTCGTATGGCTAGCTCATATGGCTTGACTCCGGCTCTGTTCTTGAAGACCTTCGAAGAGAACCGCGACTTTCCACCTGAGCGATACGCCAGTGAAATCGTCTGGCCCATGCTGGCTTTGCGGGCTTTGGCCGCCGACAAGATTCAAGTCACGCGTGAAGAGGTTCAGAAGATCTTCGCCAGTGAATATGGCCCTAAAGTTCAAGTGCGCATGATCGCCGTTCAAGATCGCGCAGTTGCCGAACAACTTCACGCCCAAGTCACGGCCGCACCAGAGACTTTCCGCCGCGTCGCCAAAGAAAAGAGCATCGATGCCGCCAGCGCCAGCGTGGAAGGCATGTTACCGCCCATTCGCCAGAACAGCGGCGATGACATGTTGGAACGCATGGCTTTTCAACTACAACAACCCAATCAAATCTCACCGATTTTCAATGCCGCCGAGCTGCACATCATCCTGCAACTTGTTCGGCACTTGCCGGCTAATCCACCATCGGCTCAGTACATCCCGGTCATCGAGCAACGTATCGCTGATCAACTTCAACAAGACCGCTTAATCAAAGCCTCAGACGAAATCTTCAAAGAGTTACAAAAGGGAAGCCAAGTCGTTCAGGTGATCGGTAACCCCGAGTTGGAAAAGGCTCATCCAAACATCGCTGGTCTCATCAATGGACAACCGGTACCCCTGGATCAACTGGCTGGTGAATGTGTTTCTCGCCACGGCAAAGAAATCCTCAAAGGCGAAATCAATCGCCTGGTCATTGGCAACGCGCTTAAACAAAGAAACATCGGCATCACACAAGCGGATATCGATGTCGAAATCGCGCGGGCCGCGGATGCCTTGGGCTACATCAAGAAAGATGGCACTCCCGATGTCGACGGTTGGCTCAAGAGTGTCATGCAGGAAGAAGGTGCTACGCTGGATCTGTATATTAGCGACGCAGTCTGGCCCAGTGTGGCACTGAAGAAGCTGGTCGCCGATAAGATTAAAGTCACCGAAGAGGATTTGCAAAAAGGATTCGAGTCCAACTTTGGGCCACGGGCTGAAGTGCTGGCGATTGTCCTCAGCAATCAGCGAATTGCCGAACAGGTCTGGTCCGAGGCGCGAGCCAATATGACGGAGGCCAACTTTGGTGAGTTAGCCGCGAAGTACTCGGTGGAACCGGTCTCACGCAGCAACTACGGCAAAGTACCGCCCATTCGCCGCCATTCAGGTCAACCCACACTTGAGAAAGCCGCGTTTGACATTAATCCTGGCGAACTTTCGCATGTCATTGCCGTCGGTGAGCAGTTCGTCATCATGTTCAAGCAAGGCATGACCACGCCGGTCGCTCAGAACGATGCCGCCATTCGCGCTGAACTGACGCGCGAGATTACCGAGAAGAAGCTGCGGATCGAAATGCAAAACGAACTGGATCGTTTGCTGGCCGCCGGCGATATCAACAACTTCTTGGATGAAAAACTGGTGCCTGCCAAGTCGCAAGTGCAAGCCGCCTCGGCGAACATCAACGTACCATTGCCCGCCGCCGCTGCGAACCCAAATGCCGCACAAGCTGCTAGCCAGGCAGGTGGTCAAGCAACCAGGCCGGCAGGTGCTCCCAGCCGTCAAGCCTTCGGCGGACGACCAGCCCCGGTCAAGTAAGTGTAATCATGTAGCCCTGGCACTCCGTGACAGGGCATCAGCTTTGGATTTTTAAGTCTTTACTGCAGATTAGTTGGACAGCGCCACTTTGAATCAGCCGCTGGGCGTTAGCCCCGGTTTCTTCACGACCACATCAGCCGCATGACGCCGGCCCCGGTAAGTCAGGTACGCCTACGGCTGACTGTTAAACGATGGGGCATATCAGCCGCAGGGCGTTAGCCTAGTGGACGAGTCGCGGAGCGATTCGCCTACAAGCTAAAAAATGTCGGGTTCTGCACCGGGTGATTTGCCGTGTAGAAAATCAAAATCACAGCCTTCGTTAGCCTGTGTCACATGCCGGCTGAACATCTGTTGATAGCCGCGGTCGAAGCGTACAGCCGGCGGTTGATAAGCGGCGCGCCGCCTGGCTACTTCTTCGTCACTGACCAACCAACTCAAGCGACGCTCGGGCACATTCAGTTCGATCTCGTCACCGGTGACCACCAGCGCCAATGGTCCTCCCAAGTGGCTCTCCGGAGAAACGTGCAGAATGCAAGTGCCATAGCTGGTGCCGCTCATGCGCGCATCGGAGATACGCACCATATCGCGCACGCCCGCGGCCAGCAGCTTTTGCGGAATCGGTAACATGCCCCATTCTGGAAATCCCGGCGCGCCCAATGGACCAGCGCTGCGCAAGATCAATACAGTGTCGGCGGTAACTGGTAAATCGGGCGAGTTGATCTGGGCTTTGAGCTGGGCATAGTTGTCAAACACGAGCGCTGGTCCACGATGCGTGAGCAAACGCTTCTCGGCGGCCACCGTTTTCAGGACGCAGCCATCCGGGGCCAGGTTTCCGCGCAGCACGCACGTCCCGCCGGTGGGCCAGAGTGGATTATCTCGAGTGCGTATGATCTCATCGTTCAGGACTTCGCTGCCCTCGAGTTGTTTACCCAACGTGCAACCACTTATCGTCAGGCAGTCTAGATTGAGTCGATCCTTTAAGCGTAGCAGCAGCGCCGATAGTCCCCCGGCATGATGAAAGTCCTCCATCAAAAATCGGCCACTAGGTCGCAGGTCGGCTAGTACGGGTACTTGCTCCGACAACTCATCGAAACGGTCCAAGGTCAGCGGCACACCGGCGCGCCTGGCCATCGCCAGCACATGCACGATGGCATTGGTGGAACCGCCGATGGTGAGCAAGGTGGTAATGGCATTGTCAATCGACTGCGCCGTCACGAGTTGACTGGGACGCAGATTTTCCCAAGCAATTTCCACGGCACGTCGCCCTGTGGCTACCGCTAGCCGACAATGTTCGGCGACAACGGCAGGAATGGAGCTGGCTCCCGGTAAGGTAAAGCCGAGAGTTTCAGCGATGCAAGCCATCGTCGAAGCCGTACCCATGGTCATGCAGGTTCCAGCCGATCGGGCAATGCAATTCTCAATATCGTTCCAGTCGCTATCGCACAAATTGCCTGCGCAGCGCTCGGCCCAATACTTCCAAGCATCTGAACCACTGCCCAGCGTTTCATTTTTCCAACGAGCCTTTAACATGGGTCCAGCCGGCAAGAAAATCACTGGCACGTCCGCCGAGATGGCCCCCATGATCATGGCGGGTACTGTCTTGTCACAGCCGCCCATCAACACGGCGGCATCCAGCGGATGGCAGCGCAAGACCTCTTCGGTCTCCATCGCCAGCAGGTTGCGATACAGCATGGTCGTGGGCTTCATCAACATCTCGCCCAGACTCATCACAGGTACTTCGACAGGAAACCCGCCGGCTTGCAAAATTCCCCGTCGCAGCTCCTGGGCTCGTTCGCGAAAATGAGAGTGGCACGTGTTCAGATCGCTCCACGTATTGAGCAGGCCAATGATGGGCCGATCGCGATAATCCACGTCGTCAAAGCCCATCCCCTTCAGACGCGAGCGGTGCCCAAAGCTACGCAAATCATCCGGTCCAAACCAACGCCATGATCGCAGCAACTTGGGATCGCGGCCCACACCACCGGATAAGTCCGATGCGCCTGGTTGACTGTTATTCAAGATCGACCACTTTCTCTTTCAAATGCCATTTTCACTCTCGCGGCGTCTTTCTCTACCGCGTTTTGTCATGCGCAGAGACATTCTCGCATGCTCAAGGTAACTGGTTCAGCACACCTTGCAAATACTGCAGTTCGCGGGCGATGCCTTCTGCCAGCGAACTGGCTTGCAATTCAGCCGGCAACACGCCCCAAGCATAGGTTTCAACCTCATAGTCACCCGTGAACCACGGCGCGCCCTCGATGCGATCCTCTTGATGGGCTTCCAAAAAAACTACCGCTTGGGTGATATCCGCTTGCGTGGCACGCAACTGCCCAAACGTATCCACATAGATCGGTACGTGAAAGTGAATGCGCCAGGCTTGTTCAGGCCAGGGGCCAGCCTGAGCGATGTTGCCATGAGCTGTGTTATCCTGGGTTGCATTACCCAGGTTGATATCAGCACCGGCCGCTGCCAGCCAGCTTTCCATGGCGATCGGTAGATCATCAACCATATCGAGCATGGGTTCTTGCTTGGACCTGCGAGTTGTTTGATGCAGATATCGAGGTTCATTAAAGGTGCGTAATTGGTTGAGCGTATTGGTCAGAGCACTTGGGTCCTGTTGGT
>JADLDX010000639.1 GCA_020846515.1 Pirellulaceae bacterium | reverse complement strand
CGACGAATTGACGAGTCGAATTACTGGCTGGTCGCTCACCTTTCCCAATGATCCACCGCGAGAGTTGACTGTACCTGGCCTGATCCACTGGCGACGCGTGGGTGGTAGTTGCCTACTGACCATTGCCGACGCCGATCATGCGACTCAGACTGCCTTGAGCAGGTTGGGCGCCGCGTCGATGGTGCCGATCGATGTTCCGTTTGATGATGCTGTCATGGCCTATTTGTCGCGCAGTCGTTGTAGCGAATCATTTTTAACGGCAGGGGAGGGCTGAGCCATGGTGTCGCTGCTTCGTAAAGAGTTTTTGGAGAACGTACGCTGGCTGCCACTGGGCATGCTGGTCTGCCTTACACTTCTGATCACCTCGATGGCCGGCGGATGGCTGAGCCAGTCGAGTCCCTTGCATTCGAACATGCTGATCGGTATCAGCCTGATAGCCATTGCCATGGCCCTGCTTCAGTCAATTCCTGATTCGCGGAATGGGGCGCGAGCTTATTTATTGCATCGATCGGTTTCAGCTCGACAAGCTTACTGGGCAAAAACTATAGTCGGAGCTGGCTTGGTCGCCATCTCGGTCATGCTCCCCTTGGCTGGATGTGCTCTATGGCTAGCCCAGCGCGGTGTACTCAGCGCTCCGGGTCGCCCGATCCAGATGCTGCCGCCAGCCGTATTGGCCATTTACGCCTGGTTATTTTATCCCGCGATCATGATCATCATCTATCGACCGGCCAAGTGGTTAGGCAGCCGCTGCATCCCTTTTGTGCTGGTGCTGGTCATTAACGCTGCGGCCCTATCGGCACTCGAAAACAACATCGATGTGGTGCGCCTCTACCAGGCGCTGGGGTACGCGTGCATTTTAGGATTGCTACTGAGCCTGGCCGGTCAATACGCTTTTGCCGAAGCCGCTCGCTTGCCAGCGCCATCTTCACCCGTTCGCTCGACTGCTTCAGCCCAATTGTTGAACCTGGTCCTGATTGCTTCATTGGTCAGTTCCTTCGCGGTAGTTGGCGGATTTCTATCCAACTGGAAGGAATTCTTAGCCGGACCAAAATTGGAATTCTGCCATCTGGTTTTTCGGCAGGACAGCGGCGAGCCATGGATTGCCATTTCACGCCAGGAATGGCAAGACGACAAACATCAAGTCGAGCTCGTACACATTTCTGGCGATCGCGTTCAACCGGGAAAAATGCCGGATACTACGGGACCGCTACCCGAAGGCTTTCGGGCCAGCCAACAGACGGTCCATCTGGGTGGTGAAACGTGGGGCTATGGATCGTCCATCGCCTACCATCGATTCCCCAGCAACTCGCAGCGTTGGTCCCCGTTGACCGACAAGCGGGGGTATGCCTTGTTCTATGAGCGATACCCAACGGTCTATCCGAAACTATCGATGGTCATCAGTCGCGATGGCGTCCGCGATCCGCGGGGCAACTGGGGGCAGCCGTTCGATCAGCTTTTCGGCTTGTACGATCTCAATGGCGAGTTGACATTGATGGGCGATCGCCACGGGATTTACCAGGCTCTTCCCCAGCAAGGCCAGTTGCGCACTTTATTGAACGAGTCTATATCCAGTGCGACTACACATTTTGAAACCGAAACGGCTCGACTGTTCGTGCGGCAATCCAAGCAGTTGAAAGTTTACGAGTTAGTGGACGAGCAGGGCAGTCGCAATTGGCATACACGTTCGACAAACGAAAACTTGGGACAGATCGCGCTCACGGCAAACTTAGTCGACACCTTCGAACTGCCAGAGTCGATAGCGGGCGTATCCAACTTTCGATTTATATATTTGGGTAAAGGGGAAATGCATTTGCAGACCTTAGGCACCTACCCGCATTATTGGCTGGCCCCTTTGGCCGAGTACACTTCCGACAAAACAGATCCTAGGATTTATCGGCCGGTCATGCCGCCAGAGATGTATGCCGGCAGGCCGGAAACAGTCTCAACCATGGCCACCTTGTTACCTCCCGGCCCGCTTTTGCTCGAACCGCTCGTTAACTTCTTGCGGTTTCGCAAATCAACGGAAGCAACTCTGGCAGAAATTGCGCGCGTCCGTCCTACGGTTCTGCCCTGGATTGTGGTGATCAGTCTGCTGCAATCCCTTTTGGCCGGCGGATTAACCTACCTGGCAGCAAAACGGCGAGATCTTTTCGGAAGGCGACTATGGGCCTGGATCGTATTAGGGATGATCTTGGGATGGGCCATTCCATTGGCCGTGCTGGCGATTTACCCCAAAATGGTACGAGTGGCATGTCCCAGCTGCCAAGCGCTGCGTCGCATTGACTCCACGCAATGTGAGCACTGTCAAACCGTCTGGGTACGACCGGCTCGCCAGGGCATCGAAATCATCGAAAGCGAATTTGACACAATGGACCAATTACAAACTGTTCGGAACTAACCCTCCCGCTGCGTAGTGGGAACTAACCCTCCCGCTGCCGTAGCAGCGGGAGGGTCGCCTGGCGTCAGCTCAGGCGGGGAGGGTGCGTGCGCCGCAGAGGAGAGCTCGCAGCAAAATG
>JADLDX010000638.1 GCA_020846515.1 Pirellulaceae bacterium | reverse complement strand
CTTCGCCATTTTGAATATTCAAAGGCAAATTTGCATTCAGATAAGCCAATGTGCCATCACGCAAATCGACCACCGCCAATTGAGCAGTGCGAGTACCAGCGACTTGCAGAATGCGGTAGAAGGCACCGTAGGGTGAGTTACGTGGTTGAACACTGTTGAATACAAAACGGTGCAACATCCCGGGCTTATCCCAGATCATCTGACCTGTGGCCGCATCCAGCGCCACAATGTTGCCGTTCACTGGATAGATACCACGGCTGGCATCGTTATCCACGGGATCAGTTCTCACAATGCCACTCGCACTACCACTAACCGCACTCCAGACGACCAAACGCTCACCAAACTGTTGCACACGTACACTAGCCAGCTTGGCTTGCTTAGGCAGTACTTGATCGACTGCCTTGCCGGTCTGCACATCGCAATACCAAAGTTTGCCGCTTTCTTCCAGGACGACAATGTAGCGTTCTCCACTTTGATCAGCCTTGCTCAACGGTGGAAACTCTTTGGCCAAAATTACTTTGCCAGTCATGGCGTCCAAGACTCGCAGGGCGCTGGCATACGTGCCATCAACTTGAATACCACCGCTGGGTGCCGTGGATTGGATTTCACTATGTTGCACCACGTAGCGCTCCGAGGTGAACCAGTTCTTCCAATCACCGCGATAGTCCAGTTGTCGCAACAACGCTCCATCCCGGCAATCGAGGATATCGATCTTACCCGTTGAATTAGAGATCACGGCTAACTCCAAACCATCGTGCGCCATGGCAGTCCGCTCGTCATAACCGGCACGACTCCACAGTCTGTTGCCAGTCATGGCGTTGAGCATAATGACTTCCGATTCTTTTTGAATCGCAACGCCAGCTGGTGTGACGGGTCCAATGATCGCATCGCGCTTGGAGCCTCGCGTGTAGGTCTTGAAACCTAAGGAGCTGATGTGAGGCGAAGCGATCGGCGAACTATGAGTTTTGCGAGGGCTGCTGGGTATTCGGTCCAGTGAATAACGCCACAGGCTAGCATCTTGGGGCGAACTATGAGCCCGATACATATCGAACGCCAACAGTTCTGTGTGTGTCTCCAGAAATACCAGACCTCCATCCACTTGCGCGTTTAAGAACACGTCGTTCATTTCACTAGCGCTGCGTTGATACATGCAGTTGCCAATTGAATGCCCCATTTGGTTGGTCACAATCAAGTGGTCATGGGCGAGGCCAAGTTCCACGGGTGAACGGCCATAGCGGGTGCCCGTTTGTTTGACGCGAGATTGAATGAAAGTGGCTGGCCCCTCGTTGCGACCCACCTTGGCTTCGATCATACCGTTTGGCCAACTTACATTGGAAAGCAACTGAAGGCCACGATTATCCGTGGGGATCAAACTGCCATCGGGGGCAATCGACATAAGATCTCCTGCGTAACCCAACATGGCCTCGTCGTCCGCTTTGGCATTCTGCTTCATCAGCATTTGAGCCTGTTCGCGGAGTTCCGCCTGCGAACTGTAGAGCACCGGTTGCAGTAGACGCTCACCCATCGTCTGATCAACATCACCTAACATGCTGGAGGCCAAAGCAATCAGGGCAGGTTGCGCAGGTTCCAACCAGGCCAGGAAACGCAATTCCATTTCGCGAGTGACCGGGTGACTGGTCGCCGCCGAGGCCAGTCGCTGTTCGACCAAGGCTAACATCCGCGCTCGAGCATCGGGCGTAGCTTGCTCGAACGTGCGGCCCAGTTGGGCAGCGATCCAGCTATCGATGTCTACTTCATAACCAGGCGAAATCGTCATGGTCTCCAAACGGGCTTGCAAGCTGGGCTGTCGCGCACGTGAGCGCTCCCGAACCAATTCCATCAAGCGACCAAAGGCCAGCTCGTGCTGACCAGCTCGTAAATTGCCTTTAGCCAACAAGATCAGGAACCGGAAGTGCTGCGATTCGATAATAGGCTCGAACTCAGTCGCCACTGGCAAGTAACGCTCAAAGTCCTGCTCCAGGGCTGTCATGAGGGCATCGACCAACAAATAACGGGTCTCCCCGTTGTTTGGATCGATGGCATAAGATTTGCGCAGCAGTTCAATGGCCTCGTCAGTGCGCGATTGGGCCACCAACAACAAGGCTTGTTGGTTAAGAGCCCAGTTGTCTTTCGGATTGGCCGCCAGGCGTTGCTCAACTTCCCGCGACAAGGAATCGCGAGTGTAGTAAGCAGTAATGCGTGTGGCACCTACGGAGATCAAACGGTTTTTAAAAGCAAACAGATTACCCAGCGGTTCATCGACAGTGGCTTCATCAACCAGCCGACCGGCTTCCAGATCGATTTTCAGCACTCGGTTGCCCGATGTAGGTACATACAAAAACTTGCCGTCGCGGACACTCTTCCCAGCAATCCTCTCGCGTTGTCTGTTGCCCGATTTGTCGTTCGTTTCATCTGCCGTTTTCTTAACGGTCTCCCAGAGCGAGATATCGTTACCCCAACTTGGATCGCCGCGTTGTAGATTGATCGCGTAAACCTGCGAATTGGAGACGACGATGATGCGATCTTGGTAGATGCCAGCAATATAGCGGGCTTGGCTGCGATTCTGCTGCCAACGCGTCATACCGGTCAGCAGATCGAGGCAGAGTAGCGTGTTGGATTCTGGTGGTGTGAACACAACCTGACCGTCGTGGATCAGCACTTGAGGTTCTTGCCAACGTTCCTCAGTGGGCTCGTAGCTGTCCGTGGGGTCCATGCCATTAAAAGGCATAGGACTAGCCGGCAGGCTGTTGGTAACATATTGTTTTCCCCACAATAAACT
>JADLDX010000637.1 GCA_020846515.1 Pirellulaceae bacterium | reverse complement strand
GGCGGCAGCGGTGGGTAGTGCGTTCACGCCGGGCATGGGTATGAATATCGCCGGGGCCGCCAGCGCCCAGATTGGCCAGCCGAAGCGGGTGATATTCTTTTTGCAGAATCAAGGTTTTGATCCCGCGACGTGCATTCCAGAAGGACTCAAGACCGACTGTTCACTCTCTGGCGTGACGCTGCCCGAGCCCATTAGTCCGCTGGAAGCGTACAAAGATAAAATCCATATCATTAATGGATTGCATGGACGACACACCACTCCTTCGCACAGCGCGTTTTTTGGGGCCTTGGGTGGGTATAGGGGAGGCATTGGTATACCGCCATTCGCCGAGACGATCGATCATGTGCTCAGTCAATTGTTGCCGCCGACCATCCTGCCGCATTTGTGTATCGGTATGGATGCGTTGGCCAATATGATCTCGCGTCCAACGTTGGCGACACTGTCTGCCGCTGGCGCTGGTAAGCCTCTGTTCATGTACTCCAATCCAAACGATCTTTATCAAATGCTCTTTGGTGGCATCGCCACCGGTGACGTCAAGCTTCGGTTCGAAGCACGCGCCAAAGTGTTTCATCAGGTCGAGCAGTTGGCGGCTCAGGGTAGCAGTCCGCTGCCGATGGATGATCGCGAGCGTTATCAGACCTATGTCGATGGTTTCCGCGATGGGAATCAATTGCGTGAGCGACTGTCCGAAGTGGCCGATCATTTGAAGCAGTATGCGCCGCAATACGATGACAAGTTCCTGAAGCCAAAATTCGAAACCGATTGGCATGATGCGATTCTGGATGTCGGCATCGCGGCGCTTAAGGCGGGTTTGACTAACGTGTTGACGATCGGTTCAGGACGCGGCGAAATCTTCGGTGCTTGGAAAGGTTTGGGAGTAGTCGAGGCGGGGCATAACTTGGGACACATGGAACAGCCCGACAATCCTATTTGGATCAAGATTCGCCAATACAATTGCCGGATGCTCGTCAAACTCATGCAGCAGCTAGAGTCGGTACCGGAAGGCAACGGTACGATGATGGACCATACGTTGATCGTTTATTCGAGTAACAATGCCGATAAACAACATACCAACGGCGCCAACTGGCCCTTCATCCTCTTGGGCAACTGCAGCGGTCGCATCAAGACGGGCCAATTCACGCAGTTAGATGGCAAGCGCCCAGTGAACGCGCTCTATACAACTCTACTCCATGCCATCGGCGCGCCTCGCGATCGATTCAATATGGACAAGAGCATGGCCAGCAAGCACGATTCCAAGGTCGGCCCGATCGAACAGCTCATGGCCTAACGGCAATACCGTTCAAAATTAAACGGGAGCAGCGCAAGCTGCCCGGTTCCTCAAACTAAAGCGGTGCAGCGCAAGCTGCCCGGTTCTTTTCCGAAAAAACACCCCAAAACCGGACGGCTGGCGCCGATTCCGCTACCAATCGATCAAAAAAACCGGGCGGTATGGGGCCGAATGGACGACAACCCACTTATGATCCGATCGATTGCTTCTATCGCCGTAGGTCTGCTCTGGGCGTTTTGGTTGGCTGTTAGCCAGGCAGCGGCCCAAACTGAGACCCGAGCCGATGAGCCGGCTGCGTTTGCATCGCTGGCGCAACCGTTTTTGCAGAAGCATTGTGTGAGTTGCCATGGTGCGGATTCGCCCGAGGGTGACGTATCGTTCCATGACCTCGCCGGAGTTGATGCAGACAACGCCGAACTTTGGAAGCGCGTGTGGGAACAGGTCTCGCTTCGACAAATGCCGCCGCCCGACGAGCCGGATCAGCCCAGTCTTGGCCAGCGCTGGCAACTTTCTAACTGGATTACCGATCAACTCCAACTCGCCTTGAAGGACAAAGGCGGTTTTGAAACTCACTTGCACCCGGCCAAAGGCAACCACCTCGATCATGAACTGCTATTCGGCGATGTGTCTGCCCTTGGCAATTTGGAACCGGCATCCTCGCCGGCGCGCATCTGGCGCATTCATCCGCAGGAGCACCTCACGCGGTTGAACGAACTGATTGCGCGCGAGCCTGCGTTTGATCCGGCCAAGCCCGGTTTGCGAGCTCGCGGCGATCATATTCCACCCAATGAAGATGGCGAAGTAAAAGTCTATTACGGCCTCGATCGATTGATTGGCTGGGTGGGTGGCACCGCCGCCTACGCTGCTGCGATCACGGGATTCCCGCCTGTCTTGGCCATAGATGACCATCGAGGTCTGCGCAGTTACCCGCACCTGTACTCCGTCAATGGATCTGAAGCCACGCAGGTCGCGAGTATTGCCGAAGACATTTTGCGATTTATGGCCTACGGCCCCAAAGCCGAAGACTATCAGTTTGCCGATAATGTCAACGATATTGATCCCAAATACAAACATGGAGACTTGCGAGGATTGAGCCAAAGTCTGTTCTACGGCAAGACTCCCACCCATCCGATAACGCCCATTCATGACCTGATGCATGAAGAAGGTGTTTCCGACAAACATCTGCGGGCATCGGTGAGCTATCTGTTCGAAGCGCTCACCTGTCGCCCACCCACTGCTAACCAAGCAGACACATACGTAAAACTTGCGCGGCAAACCATCGATGAACTTGGCAAAAAGGAAGGTGCGTTTCTGGGGCTGGTACCAATCTTCCTGGACCGCGACGCTCTGTTCCGGTCCGAGTTGGCTGACTATGGCCAGCCCGACGAGTATGGTCGAGTCATGCTACAGGACCATGAGCTGGCATTGGCCATCAACGCAGCGTTCAGCTACATCCCGCCTGATGAAACGCTCAAGCTGGCCGTCCAACAGGGGCGGATGAAGAATGTCGACGATGTGCGGCGCGAGGTGAAGCGTATTGC
>JADLDX010000636.1 GCA_020846515.1 Pirellulaceae bacterium | reverse complement strand
GTGCTAACTCAAAGAACTCGGTTGCTTCGGCCATGTGATTGGTCGACATAAAGTGCGCCATCAAATGCCGTTGGGCTTGCGCATGAGCCAAGCGATAGTCGCGACGCTCCGGAAACTCGTCGCATAGTTCGGCCAGTAGTTCATCGGCTCGACGCAAGTCCGCTTCGATCATGGCTTGCACGGTCATACGTGGCCCGCCCTGTGGCCCACCAAACAGCCCACCACCTCTTGGACCATCACCTCTAGGTCCATCAGGTCTAGGTCCATCAGGTCTGGGGCGTTGTCCGTTGGGATCCGGGGGTAAGTCACGTCGATTGCCTGGACCTGCGGGATCGCGATCACTGGGAGGTGGGCCGCTAGAGAACGGTTGGCCTGGAGGTGGTCGATCGAAACCTGGCCTGGGTTTGGGATCCATTCCCTGTCTTGGCCCTGGACCGCCCAGTCCCAGACGACGCGCTCCTTCGCGAATCGCATCGCCGAACGTGGGTCTGGGCAGATCGTCCATACTGGTTGCACCACTGCGGCTGAGTATCGAACCGGCCAGATCATAGCCGCGAGCTTGCTCGAAACGTACATCGGCCAGCCTTCGAATCTCGTCGCTTTGCGCTTCCAAAAAACGAATGGCATTTTTATGTTCGTTCACGATCTCGGGCACAGCTTGCGACATGGACGACAAGGCAAAGCCGCGGTCATTGTAAATCTTGGCGATTGATAATATGTAGGGAAGTTCATGCGGACGCTGCTGGTTCAAAAGAGTCAGCAGCTTAAGCGCTTCATCATAGGACTCCATAGCGGCTGTGCCTTGGCCGAGCCGATGTTGAATCTGTCCGATGCGTTGATAAGCAAGCGCCGTTCGGGCGCGCAGCGCGTCGTCATCTCCATTTTGCTGCGCGAATTGACGATAGAACTTCAGCAAGTTATTGAGCAACTCAGCATCGGCACCATTGAGCGTAACTTCAAATCGAGGTGCGCTGGCTTTATTGGCGAGATTGGTGCTGGTAGCAGACTCAGTGTTAGTCGTTTCAGTGTCTGCAGTTTCAGTGTCAGCGGATTCAGCGTTGGCCGCTTCATGCATGTCCAGTGTCAAGGATTGCGGTACACCGCGCGAGGCGACGTTATCAAAGATGGCATCGAAGGCTTGCAGGGCGACATTCAGATTGCTTTCGGCTCGACCTTGACTGACTTCGGCATTTTTTCGCGCTTCGTTGGCTTGTCGGCTGGCCAGATCGGCCTCGTCGCGAGCCTTCTTGGAATCCAGCAATGCGGCTCGGGTAGTTACATAACCAGCACTGGTCACTAGCGTCGTGGCCATCAGCAGCAGGAGCGTGGCTACCAGCGAGGTGGCCAAAGCCGGATTGCGTCGCATCCAGCGTGCCAAGCGTTCCATCGACGAGGCGCGTCGCGCGGCGATCGGTCGATCTTCCATAAAGGAGCGCAGGTCAACGGCCATCTCGTCGGCCGTACTATATCGATGCTGCGGCTCGCAAGCCGTCGCCTTTAAAATGATAGTCTCAAGATCGCGAGGAATCGCGGCGTTGATCGATCGCGGTGAGGCAAACTCATGATTGCGAATTCGATTGGCCAGCGACTTAGAGATATCAAACGCCGGTTGTCGAGTTACCAATTCATATAGTGTCAGTCCCAGCGCGTAGATGTCAGTGCGTTCGTCGGCTCGCCCCTCTAGCTGTTCTGGCGCCATGTACTTGAGCGTGCCCATGATGTCGCCGGTCTGCGTGAGTTCGCCAACATCGCTGAGCTTGGCCAGGCCAAAGTCAGTCACCCAAACTTCGCCACTCTTGTCGAGCAATAGATTGGAGGGCTTGATGTCGCGATGGAGCACACCGTGACTGTGGGCATAGGCCAGGGCGCTGGCGGATTGCATACCCAGACGAGCAATTTCCACAAACGAAAGATCCGGTAGTTCGCTCAGTGGCCGACCATCGATCAGCTGCATGGCGAAATAGTGCACGCCATCCTGGGAGCCGCTGCCGAAGACCGGCACAATATTCGTATGGTGCAAACGCGCAATCGCCTCAGCTTCGCGCTGAAAGCGTTCGAGCTGCTTGGCCGTCTCGCCGCTTCCTGTGCCTAGAACCTTTAAAGCTACACACCGTTTTAGGGACAGTTGTTCCGCTTCGTAGATGATCCCCATCCCACCGCGGCCGATTTCGCGCACGATGCGAAAGTCGCCCAGTTGGTCATGATGTTTGTGAACGAACCGCTGTTGGCGACGGTGCGTTGCGTGCCGCGTGTACTCTTGATCGCTGACGCGTTCAAACAGGGCGATCGATTGCAGCAGCGCGCGGGCTTCTTCGCGCTGGTCGGGTACACGCTGGATGAACTCCTCGATGGAGGGCTGCTCACCACTGCGTCGCGCGGCCGAAAATTCAGCCGCTAACACCTCGAGCGGATTGCGCCCAGTGTCGGACAGTCCATCGATGGTTTCATCAAACTCGTTTGTCATGATCTTTGGGTTCAGCGATCTGACTTAGTCGTAACATAGCCCGCACGTAACGATTGCTGGCCGCGGTAACGCTGATACCCAGCGTCTCCGCGATCTGGTTATTGCTTAACTGCTCAAAATGTCTCAGTGCCAAAACCTCGCGATCCACCTCATCCATGCTTTCCAGCAACTGCCGCAATTGTTGCAGTTCTTCTTCGCGCACCAGCGCTTGACTGGGCGAGGTCAGTTGTTCCGCGAACGCCGACAGGATCGACAGGCTGGTCGCGTTGGGGTCGGGCCCATGCACGGCCGTCACTTCAAACCGCGGATCGCGTTTTTGTCCAAAATGCCGGCGCTGGACGCCAATTAATACTTGATATGTCAACTGTCTCATCCAGACATATGTCGAAACGTTGGGGGCCGCCAAATATTGAGGCAGCCGCCTGGCCAGTTCGATATAGGCCTCTTGAAGCACGTCTGCTGGATCGACGCGGCCTCGTACACGATCATCGAGCCGAAACTCCAGCATGCGTTCCAAGCGATCACGGTATTGTTCAAACAGCCCAGCCAGCGCCGTTTCGCCCCCGGTGCGTAATTGATCGAACTCCTCATTCATATGCTCAGCATTCTAACATGTCGACGTGCTTAGAGTGGATACCGCAAAACCTCAAAGCCAATCCACTACCGACAGCTGAAAAAGATGCTCAAGATTACGGCAAATTTAGACAAGGAGCAAAGGCGAAGAAAATTTGATTCAGCCGTGGAATTGCCAGGCGGCTTTACCGTACTCATCAGTGAGCGAGTAAGTTGGCGACTGCGTGGGCTTCCCACGCTTTGCCCAGCGCTTCTCGTTTCTCAGCGCTAACGGCAGGCACTCAAAGGCAAACAATCATGGATCCTCATCTTCAAGAATCTTGGGACCAGCTTCGACAAGCCGTCTCGGTTGAGCAGAATGTTTCGGCCATGACGGTGGCGGTCTATTTGCTCTTGGGCGCCGCCATGTCGCTGTACATTCGATTTCTCTATCGACAGTGCGGTAGCTCGCCCAACGATGCTGACGCGATCACGCGCATTTTTCCACTGCTGACCATGGTGACCATTGGTGTGATTTCGGTGGTCAAGTCGTCGATGGCCCTGTCGTTGGGCCTGGTTGGCGCTTTATCGATTGTCAGGTTTCGCGCGGCCATCAAAGAACCCGAAGAATTGGTCTATCTATTCTTGTGTATCGGAGTGGGGTTAGCGCTGGGAGCTGGGCAGCCATTGTTGGCCGTGGTGCTGGTGGTCGTGGTATCCGTGGTCGTGCTGACGATGCACTTTTCGACCGGAGGTCGCCGCGAGCAAAACCTGTTACTGACGATTACGGGTGACTCCGAACGATACTTCAGTCAGAACGACAGCAGCGCGCTGGTCGCCTTGGAGCAAATGGTGCCGCGCTACTCTCTGCAACGCTTTGATGTCGAAAGTAATCGTGGTCAAGTTCGAGTTGTGATTAAAGAATCCCATCCACGCGAGACGGTCAACTTGATTGCGCAGTTGCGTGAACGCTTGCCAGATTGTGAGATCTCCTATGTCAATCTCAATACAAGTTGGTAAGCCATGTTTACTGTGCTCGATCAAACTGAAAAACGTCAAGACCTGGCACAGAGGCGCGAGGTCAAGTATGTGCTGACGGGAGCAGATGTCGGCACCGTTCGCACTCTCTTGGACACGAATACGCGTCGACAGATTCACCATCATGAAGTCTCGGTCGTGCGCAGCGTGTACTTTGACGATGCGCGCTTATCGGCCTGTCAGGCGAACTTGAATGGTCTGGGCAGACGGCGCAAATTGCGATTGCGATGGTACGATCAACTGTTGCCAGGTCGCGATGCGTTTTTAGAGATCAAATGGCGCGACAACAAGGTGACGGGCAAGCATCGCATGCATGTTACTTGCGAACAATCGCTCAGCGAGTTGGCTTATAAGCATTGGACCGCCGCCCTAACAGAATCTGTGCCTGAGCGCTATTTACCTTATTTACTAGCGTACAGCGATCCCATTGTTATCGTCGAATATCGTCGCGAGCACTTTATATCGCCTGATGGCCAGTTGCGTTTGACGATCGACTATGACCTGGCATTTTATGATCAAACCGGCAAGCAGTTCTTATCGACTCGTTTTCCACAACGTCTGAATGACTTTATGGTTTTGGAAGGCAAGACACCAGTCGGTCGCGAATCGGAGTTGAAGCAGTTGTTGTATCCGCTGGCGCTGCGTGCAGCCCGGTGTTCGAAATACGTGCATGGTTGTCAAACGTTGGGCCTGGTAGCTGGTCGCCATTGACCTCGCCTTATTCAAATTTAAGCGGAGCAGCGCAAGCTGCCCGGTGTTTCTCCTTATTTAAATTTAAACGGAGCAGCGCAAGCTGCCCGGTGTTCCGAGAAAAGCCAGGCGGAACCGGACGGCTCGCGCCGATTCCGCTTTAAGTAGATGGAAAATGGAACGGTATTGCGGTTAAACGCAGATTAACGAGGGGTAGTCTCAGTGCCACCAGGACGAACAGGGAGAGAAATTATGAATCGAATTCTGATAGGTCTAAGCGGTTTGTGCGTACTCGCAGCCGCCTTTTTCGTGTTACCGATATTAGTGGCTCAGCCGCCGGCTGGCCCGCCTGGTGGAGGTGGGCCCGGAGGACCCGGTGGCTTTGAAGGGCCTGGTGGTTTTCCGGGTGGTCGAGGTTTTATGCCACCCATTCCTGCGATGCTGGCGATTGACAAGGATGCCGACGGCGAGATCTCGGCCGAAGAACTGGCTGCCGCTCCCGCTGCCCTGCGCGCGCTGGACAAAAATCGAGACGGTGTACTCCGGGCTGAGGAACTCATGCCAGAGATGCCCTTTGGATCAGGTGGCCCCGGAGG
>JADLDX010000635.1 GCA_020846515.1 Pirellulaceae bacterium | reverse complement strand
TGATGCTCGTAGAATCAAGGCACACCGCGAAACGCGTCCATCCAAATCGAAAACCGCGAAGACAAATCGCGCAACCGTCCAACTTGCAACGGGTTAGAACTTTTTATCAGCGCACCCGAAGGGAGGGTTAGATTGCGATTCAGGCACTTTCATCTCGAAGCACTACTGAACCGTAGGATACTCATGTAGCTCAATACAGTTAGCCCTTGCGCGGTCATGACAGACACCGGTCCAGCGATCATCCACAAAAACAGAGCGAGCGTATCCCTTTCGATGCCCACCCACGGCATACAGCCCATACAGATAAGCGGTATCGCACCGAGCATCAGCAGCAGTCCGCAGACGGACCAACGATCGTGCCAGGCCCACTGCACGGCCATCAGACTGATCATGCACCCACCTACAAGTGCAGGAGCCAGTTGGCAAGTCAACTCGAATTGATTCTCGACTCGCGGTATCAGCCAACTGAGCAAGGCCACTAGACTGGTCAAGCAACCGATATCCCACAACGACCAACGCCACGACCAACACCAAAACCAACAGCGCGGGCTTCGCAACAGCGACTGCTGATCGCGGTTGGAATGAACCGTCGGCGCGCGTCCTTCCGTCTGCCAGGGCACGCAGAGCATACCCACAGACCACCCACCTGCCAATAAACATGTGATCAATAACCAACGTGCGTTCGGTTCCAGATCGGTGACGACTGACAAGCCTTGATGGGCCAAGGCCATGGCACACAGGCAATAACCTGACCAGGCAAGGCGGCGTTGGACCCAGCAGGCACTCAGCCCGACAATCAGTATGGCCCCCCAGCAGACGCCTATCCAGGTCGCGCGGAACCAGTCTGGCAGCGAGAACACCAGCGGCCAGGCAACCAATGCCAGTAGAATCGCTTGTCCTATTCGATGCAACATGTACGTCCTGCGTCCTCGGGTAACTGATATGCCCCAGCGTCAGTAAGACTGCTGCAAGACGTCAGTCAGACGCCTGCAAGGCGGGGGCCGTAGATTTCAGATTAGTTACCCAAGCCTGTTCCGGATCAAGTCGCCGCCCAAACCCGCGAGATTTGCAACCAAACACGTCCTAGATTCGCTATATTCGGGTTTCAAGACTGTTAGGGCGCGTCACTCTTGCCTGCCATCTAAATTGGAACTCGGGCAAGAGTGCCCAAGCTATGCTCCAAGCCTTTAAGCCGACCCTCATACTGGTAAACGCAATCATGTAGTCACAGGAACGGGAATCAGTTAGGCTTTAGGCATGGAAAACAGAATTCAACCGATACTGTGTTGTGTGGGAGCGGAAGTCGCCGGAGAGCCCACGCAGTTTTTGATGGAACGCGCCGTGATCGCGGCGCATTTGGATTGGCATGTGATTACGGTCGAAGTCTCGGCCGAACAGTTGGAGACGGCTTGGCACGGTATGCAGGTCATGCGATTCAAGGCCGTGCGGTTTTTCCGCGAGCATCAATCGGCCGCTTTGCACCTGGTCGCTCCCGCCACTCGACACGATCTATTCACCGGCGGCGTTACGTCGGCACTGCGCGTCGGCTCCCAATGGACGATGTGGCACAACAGTGGCCCAGCCTTGGTGGATCTGCTAGCTAGTCGACTGACCTGGTCAGATACCATCTGCTGGCTGCACGGCGACTCGCCACGCTCGCGTAGCTTTCTGCTCGCCTGTTGTGCCCGGCCACCGCGCGAGATCATTTGGACCGGCACGAAACATAAAGTCGACTCGCAATCCACTCCGCCGTCAGACTCCCTGCCCCCACACAGCAATGCATCGCACCCCGTCCCAACTGCTGCTTCAGGTGCAGCGTCGAGTCCAACTTCAAACGCAACTTCAAACGCTGCTTCGAGTACTGCTACAAGTGCGGGCGAAGTGGCCCAAGAAGGTCATCCCCATGCGACCGAATCCACAAAGCTAGACGGCACCTTGGATGTTGTTCAAGCCACCTTGCAGGAATTGGTTAGCCAATTGCCCTTGAAAATTGTCGCCGCTGGTCATGACTCGGAGTTGTCAGAATGGTTGACATGTAAACTATCCGATGGTGCTCATCCTGCCGGATTGGTGCATGCCGGCGAGATGGAAGCCCGACACTTGGACATTTTGTTAGCCTGCCAACCTACAATGCCTTGTGCACTGGCAGTGGTTACCGGGGCACCAGGCGCCAGACGCAAGATGAGCGATCAATGGCGATCTGGAGAATCCTTGGTGATTAGTCCGGCGGATTTAGTCGTGGCCGAAGAGGCGTACGACCAAGCACGCTGGATCGGCCGACCAGCGAATATTGAAATACTACGCGAAGCCTACGATGAGTACGCCGACTTTTGAGTGCGACGCAGCCTTTGCCCTGAGCCGCTCGAACTGGCAAAGATCGTAAGATGGTCACTCTGGCGCGTCATCCCAATTTGAACTCGTTGTCCGCCCTGCGATAAACCCAACCGGACGCTAGCGCGTACCGGCTGATCAGATAAACCCAACCGGACGCTAGTGCGCTTGCGGCTGATCAGCCGCAGGGCGTTAGCCCGCGGTTCTAATCGCGCGTGCCGGCAGTTCGCGGCGACTGCAGAGGCGCAAGCACCAGCGCCACATCGGCCGGTGTAATACCGCTGATACGGGTCGCCTGGTCGAGACTTCCCGGTCGAATCTTCGTGAACTTTTGTTTGGCCTCGATACGCAAGCCCGAAATGGCTTCGTAGTTGAAACTGGCGGGTATCAATTTGTCGGCCAGCCGTCTTTGACGATCCACCTGCTGCTGCTGCCGAGCCACGTAACCAGCGTATTTGACATCATGCAGTACCTGTTCGGCCACATCATGGGAATACTGCTGCAAGGACGGGATGAGCTGGCTGATCTCGGCCCAGCCAATTTCGCTGCGTCGCAAGTATTTGATGCCGTTAACCTCTTCCAGACGCGCCGTCTCCAGCGCAAGAATGGCTTGCTCAATAGCGACCTCTTTCTCTTCCAGTCGTTGGAGTCGTTGGGCCGATACCAGTCCGCACTCGGCTCCTAAACGTGTTAGCCGTCGATCGGCATTGTCTTGACGTAACAACAATCGAAACTCAGCGCGACTGGTAAACATACGATAGGGCTCATCCACACCGCGCGTGACCAGGTCGTCCAACAACACTCCTATGTAGGCTTGATCGCGTGAGATCGACAGCGCTGGTCTACCGGCCACTTTCAGCGCGGCATTGGCGCCAGCGACCAAACCTTGGCAAGCCGCTTCCTCGTAGCCGGTGGTGCCATTGATTTGTCCAGCCAGAAACAGGCCGCTGACCAGCTTCGTCTCCATGGTGGGCTGTAACTGATCCGGCGGACAGTAATCGTACTCGACTGCATAGCCGTAACGCATAATCTCCGCGCGTTCCAGGCCTGGAATCATCGGCAAGATTTGGTCCTGCACGTCGCGTGGCAAACTGGTCGATATGCCGTTGACGTAGACCTCTTGGGTATCGCGGCCTTCTGGCTCCAAAAACAACTGATGTCGATCTTTGTCGGCAAAGCGCACCACCTTGTCCTCAATCGATGGACAGTAGCGTGGTCCACGCGAATTGATTTGGCCGCTATACATAGGCGCTCGATGCAGATTGGCGCGAATGACCTCATGCACTTGTTCGTTGGTGAACGTGATATAGCAAGGCAGCTGGGTCTGAGAAAGTTGATCGGTCAAGTAAGAGAAGGGCTGCGGATCGTCATCGCCAGGTTGCAGTTCGGTGGCGGCAAAGTCGATCGTCTTGGCGCTCAATCGCGGAGGAGTACCGGTTTTGAATCGATCCAATCGCAAACCGAGTCGCCCTAAAGCTCCGCTGAGCCCCGTGGACGTACCCTCGCCAGCTCGACCACCCGCCGTCTTGGCTTCGCCGGTGTGCATCAAGGCTTGCAAGAATGTGCCGGTGGTGATCACCACGGCCGGGGCGCGATAAATCGCATCGCCGCGCACACGCACGCCAGTCACGCGCATGGCATATCCTTGATCGCGATCACCCACCGGTTCAACAACTAGATCTTCGACCTGCTCTTGCCGCAAAGACAGCCCGGGATACTCTTCGATCACGCGCTTGATCTCTAACTGGTATCGCTTTTTATCAGCCTGAGCGCGTGGGCTGTGCATGGCCGCGCCCTTGCGCCGATTGAGCATTCGAAACTGGATGCCTGTGGCATCGATGGCCTGTCCCATTAAACCACCCAGGGCATCAACTTCGCGGACGATTTGCCCCTTGGCCACACCACCAATGGCTGGGTTGCAACTCATTTGGCCCACGGTATCCAAGTTGCTGGTCAGCAGCGCGACTTTGGCCCCAATCCGGGCCGCAGCGGCCGCTGCTTCGGTACCAGCATGACCGGCGCCGATCACAACAACGTCGAAGTGGTACTCTGGGTTTGTCATCTTAGCTTTAGGCGATTCGCGAAAAATGGATAATTCGGACAACAGGGGAGACATACACTGACCGAGGACTTATCTCGTTGCGGAAGACAACCAGCTCCTCAGCTATTCAAACGCTCAGAAATCTTTGCCCAAAAGTCACCAGCGACCACTTGATGGTTGAAATCCGGGATTAAAAGCAGATTTTCGAAATAAAAATGGTCTGTCGGCCGAACCGGGCAGGGTTTCCTTCAAGCCAATTTACCTTGCGGACCGATCTTTCGGGAAGTGGCTTCATAGCTGAACACCACACCTTGGGCACGAACTTACGGGAAGCAGTCGGATGCAAAGACAGCATTGGAAACGCGCTTTGGTCTCGGCCATTGCCAGCTTAATCACTGTCAGCGGACTGAATATGTCGCCTGTGACTTTTTGTGTCCAAGCCCAAGATGCTAATTCCGTCATCTCGGTACCGGCCGGTTTGCAAGAGAGTCTGCAACTGGATTCGACACCGATTCAGTATCTGCCGTTCGCGCATTTTGCGATTCCCTTCGATGTGGATCGCGGTGGACGATTGCCGAGTGAAGTGCACCTCTGGGTCTCGCCGGACCAGGGGAAATCGTGGTTGAAGTATGCGACGAACTCACCCGATAAACGTTCGTTCGAATTTCACGCGGCTGCCGAGGGTGAATACTTGTTTGCCGTGCAGACCCGCGATGATCGCGGGGTGTCGGCTCTGGCGGCCGCTCCGCCCATGCGCGTGATGGTCGATACCAGCCATCCGCGATTGGAACTCTCGGCCGATATCAATGGCGTGGGGCGATTGGTTATCGACTATCGGATCCAGGAAAAGTATTTGTCTGAAGACGATGTGCGTCTGTCCTATTCCATTGATGGTCGTGGGCAATGGGAAGAGGTGCGTGTGGGTACGCTGACTCGTTCGGGCGACATCTGGTCCGGGCGTCTGGAAATGGAAATGCCCCGCTGCCGTGAATTGGAATTGAAACTCACCGCTCGTGACCTGGCCCAAAATACAGGCGAGGTTTCGGCACGCTATAACACACCTCGCACCGCCGCTGCGGCGACAGGCTTGCAACTGGCCAGTCAACGCGCGCAGCAGAAGAGCCAAACGCTCGGCGAACCCAAAACGACCGGCCTCGAAGCGACCGGTTCCAAAGTGACCGGCCCAGCGCAGCGCAGCGCCAGCGGTCTGACAGCCACCGACGGGGCTGTGGCTTGGGAACCGAGCGATGCACGTCAGTCATCCGTAGCCCTCCGGGGTACGGAGCTTTCGGCAATAGCTGCTACGACGTCTTCCACTTC
>JADLDX010000634.1 GCA_020846515.1 Pirellulaceae bacterium | reverse complement strand
AGCCGCGACCGACCATGTGGTCAAGCAGTGGGGCGGCGATCCCAAGCGCATGGTGCTGTGCGGCTTTTCGCGCGGTGCGATCGCGACCAGCTACATCGGACTGCGCGATGATGAATTGGCCAGCCGATGGTGCGGGTTGTTTTCACACAGCCATTACGATGGAGTCCGTACCTGGCCGTACGCTGACAGCGATGCCCGCTCTGCCATCGCGCGCATCCAGCGATTTCAGAATCGTCCTCAGTGGATCTCGCACGAGCAATCCGTAGAACGCACAGAGAAATTCTTCCGCGATGCCGGCTTGCACACGCCGCAGCTTACCTTCCAAGCCATTCCCTATCCCAATCATTCAGTCGATTGGCTATTGAAAGATTTACCACAGCGCGACTCCGCCAGACGATGGTTGAGAGAAACAGTTGGCGAAAGCGCTGTCGATCCAGCCAACGCTGTAGAGCCAGCGGATCTGGTGGTCATGAATGGCAAGATCGTGACACTCGATGCGCTAAACACTCAATGCGAAGCCTTAGCTGTCCGAGATGGGCGGATCATAGCTACGGGGACCAATGCGGAGATTGGGCAATGGATCGGTAAACGTAAAGTTGAGCAAGGTAACGTTGAGCCAAGCAAAGTTGAGCCAAGCAAAGTTGAGCCACCAAAGGCGATACCCGGCCAGTCCGAACAGCGGTCGACCATGGAGACAGTTGTCTTGGACGCTATGGGCAAGTTGGTCATACCGGGCTTTAATGATTCCCATGTCCATTTCTTAGCCGGTGGCCAGCAGCTATCGAGCGTTCAGTTGCGCGATGCTCAGACGCCCGCCGAGTTTACCGCTCGGCTGAAAGAGTTTGCGCTGCGATCACCTGCCGGCACGTGGATCACGGGTGGCGATTGGGATCATGAGAATTGGGCCAGCGGTGAGTTGCCTACTCGAGCCTGGATCGATGCCGTCACCAGCGCGCACCCGGTGATGGTCCGTCGCTTGGATGGTCATATGGCCTTGGCCAACTCGTTTGCCCTCAAGTTGGCGGGCATCACGCGCGAGTCCGCGGATGTACCAGGCGGTTTGATCGTGCGTGACGCGTCCGGAGAGCCGACAGGCATCCTCAAGGATGCGGCTATGAATGCCGTCTATGCGGTCATCCCAGCCATGACGCATGCCGAGCGGTTGCGCGCGGCCCAGGCCGCTACCGATCACGCTGCCATGTTGGGTGTCACGAGTGTTCAAGACATGTCAGGTGACAGCGATGTGATCATCTACCAGGAACTGCTGCGGCAAGGAAATTTAAAAACGCGCATCTACGCGGCTGCTCCGCTTCCGAACTGGGAAAAATCGGCGGCACGCGGGTTCAAAGCAGCCTTTGGAGATGATTGGATACGGCAGGGTGGACTGAAAGGATTTGCCGATGGCAGTTTGGGTTCCACCACGGCCTATTTTTTTGAAGCCTACAACGATGATCCGCGAACCAGCGGCTTGCCGAGCGATGAGATGTTTCCGTCCGGTGCCATGCTCCGTCGCGCCATCGCGGCTGACAAAGCCGGTTTACAACTGATGATTCATGCAATCGGTGATCGAGCTAATGATGAGATATTGTCGATCTATGAGCAAATGGTAGAACAAAACGGAGTGCGCGATCGCCGGGCACGCATCGAACATGCACAACACCTGCGACTGACCGACATTCCACGGTTTGCCAAGCACAACATTATCGCATCGATGCAACCCTATCACTGCGCTGATGATGGTCGATGGGCTGAGAAACGCATCGGGGCTGAGCGCGCACAGGGGACTTATGCCTTTCGATCATTGATTGATGCCGGGGTCACCTTGGCGTTTGGATCGGATTGGAATGTAGCTCCGCTGGACCCAATGCAAGGTATCGCCGCGGCTGTCACGCGACAAACCCTCGACGGTCGGCATCCGCAGGGTTGGGTACCCCAACAGAAAATCAATGTCATGGAAGCGGTTCGCGCTTACACAGTTGGTTCAGCCAAAGCAGAATTCTCCGACGCGACCAAAGGCAGTTTGTCTGTCGGGAAGCTGGCAGACCTGGTCATTCTCTCGCAGGACATCTTTACTGTTCCGCCGCAAGAACTGTCCAAGACTCGTGTCACCAACACGGTCGTCCATGGCCGGGTAGTCTATAGCCTAAAGAATGACTGAGTAGCCACCGTCGCCAGACGGTGGATCGGGCTGGAGGCGAAATCCACCGCTTGGCAGCAGTGGCTACCTTAAAATCACTGACAACACACCACTTGCCAATTCCGGCAAGTGGTGGAAGTACCCGCTGCGAGCTCGTCTGTACGGCGCACGTGACCCTCCCTGAGCTGCGCTCGCGAGAGTAAGTTCGCTTCGGTGATTTACGAAAACAGATCCGAACGCAGTTTGTCGCGTTCTCGATCGATCTGATCGGGCGTCGCACCTAGATCGCGGAGGATGTATTCCGCTAGTGCCATGGCCACTTCACCTTCGCCGGCGAAAACGGTATCGGCACCGTTTTGAATCAAGGGCAATCGTTCACGCAGGTAAGCGGATCGCACGATGATCTTGATCTTCGGATTTAGCTCACGTGCCAGGCGAATGATCTCCGAGGCACCGCGAATCGTCGAGGCGCTGAGGATTAAACTCTGGCTGGAGCCCACGCCGGCATGCTTAAGCGTTTCCAAATGATTGGCGTCACCCAGCACAGCGCGGTAGCCATCTTGTCGAATGGTCGCCAGGTTGCTGTGGTTCATTTCGATAATCGTCGGCGTCACACCATTTTGTTTTAGCAGGTATGCCACTGTCTTACCCACTGGCCCATAGCCGACGATGACGGTTCGAAAATCTTGGTTGATTTCTTCGGACGTATCGCTATCGGTCGCTGCAGCAGGTCGCATGGAAAATGCACAGCGCATCGTGATCAGTGGATGCAGGCGTTTGGATTGCCCGCACAACTTCGTAATGGGCTCAACTAAATACTGCCACAAAGGTGACAGTGAGATGGAGATGATCGAGGCCGCCACTAGGACGTGCATGGCTTCGATAGGCAACAGTTCCAGATCGCGGGCCAGGTTCGCCACAATGAATGAAAACTCACCGATTTGCGCGAGCGAAAATGCGACACGTAAGGCCAACTTTAATGGATAGCCCAAGACGATGACCACACTGAAGCTGATCAGTGGGGTGGCCAACATGACCAATGCCAAGGTACCAATCAGCAGGCGGCTGGATTGAAAAAACACGATCGGATCGAATAACATCCCCACTGAAACGAAGAACAAAACGGCAAAGGCATCGCGCATAGGCAGTGCCTCAGACGCCGCGCGCAAGCTGAAATCTGATTGGCCAACGACGATACCTGCCAGAAAGGCGCCCAAGGCCATCGAGACACCAAACAGGCGCGCCGATGCCAAGGCTATGCCTAGCACAATGACTAGTACGGTTAGGGTAAACAACTCGCGTGAGCGTGTCTCTGCCACGTACCGCAACACGTTGGGAATGATGCGGCCACCGACAAACGTGATGCCTAGGATCACCAGGCCCATCTTCAGGGCAGCCACCAAGATGATCGACGAGATCCCAGTCACGCTGAAAACACCCGGCTCGGCCAGCGCTGGCAGGAGCACCAGCACCAATACGGCCAGTAAATCTTGGACGATCAACCACCCGATGGCCACGTTTCCCGTTTGGGTCTGCAATTCATTTGTATCGGCCAACAAACGAGTGACCACGACGGTGCTGGCAAATGCGATCGCGATGCCGAAGACCAATGCCGCTAGCGCGCTCCAACCCAGCATCAGCGTCATGAACGTACCGATCACCACCGACAAACTGCATTGAATAAGCGCGCCCGGAACAGCGATACGCCTCACGCGCGATAGTTCGTCCAAGTCGAAGTGTAAGCCCACGCCAAACATCAGCAGGACAACGCCGACTTCGGCAAACTGGTTGGCAATGGCCGAATCGGCCGTGAATCCAGGTGAATTCGGACCGATGACTACGCCGGCTAAAAGATAGCCAACGATCGGCGATAGTCCGAGGCGTTGAGTGACATAGCCAAACAGGAGCGCAGCACCCAAACCGCCCACCAACGTGGGTATGATATCCAGTTCATGCATGACGCTAATCTAGCGGATATCCCCAACTTTCCCCAGCCCACAATCGGCAACAGCCAGCGCGGTTCCCATCGAGCGACTTTTTGATAAAATGCCGCGTCTCGCCAGTTCCTTTCCTCACTTCATTCCACCCACCGGTAGCCTGACTATGACGCCTCAAGAAATCGCTGAATCACTTGGCTTGAAATTTACTAAACAAGAACCAGGCTATCTGGCCATGGTGGTGCGGACTGGCAATCTTCTGATCACCTCGGGCCATGTTAGCGATATGAAGGGTAAACTTGGCGCCGGCTTGACCGTGGAACAGGGCCAAGCTGCGGCGCGGGAATGCGCGGCCAAAATCCTAAACTCGGTTTGGAATGCGCACGGGTCGCTCAATGGCCTCAAGGTGCTCAAGTTGTTGGGCTGCGTCAATTCGACACTGGAGTTTCACGAGCAGCATTTGGTCGTTAATGGCTGCAGTGATCTGTTGCATCAAATCTACGGAAAAACCGGCAACGGATTCCATGCACGCAGCGCCCTAGGCTTTGCACAAATCCCAACCGGTTCCGCTGTCGAAGTCGAAGCCATCTTCGAAGTACTGTAGTACTCGCAGTATCGCAATACTCGCAGTACTGCAATACACGAAGTCAATACAGGATCTACTAGTTAGATCGCTTTTGGGCTAACATCCAGTTGGTCAGATCGGGTGTTCCGTAAGCCGCGGACCAAGAGTTATGTCCTACATGCTCAAGCGCTGTCAGCCGAGCTTGCTGGCTGCCGGCGGCTTTGAGCGCTGCATGCATGGCGACGTTGTCGGCGTACACGCCATCTTGGTCACCAACCCAAGTCCAAATCGGCACGTTCTTCATCTTGACCGCGTCTTCAACGTTGCCACGGCCGCAGATCGGTATCACGGCCGCAAATCGCTCGGGATGATCCGCAGCCATGCGCCACGATCCTGACCCGCCCATGCTCAAGCCGGTCAGGTAGAGACGTTGACGGTCCGCTTTGTATGTCTCGACCATGGCCTCGAGCAGTTCACCGAGTCGAGTCTGCTGAGTTGGACTGCGCCATTGATCTTCCTTGGGACATTGGGGCGAGACCAGAATATACGGTAACTTATCCCCGCGCGCGGCCATCTGCGGCGGTCCCCACATCGTGACCAAACTCAGGGGACCGTTGCTTTCACCCCGGCCATGCAAGAACAACACCAAGGGCAGACCGCTGCGCTGGGCATCAAAGTCAGAAGGTAGATACAGCAAGTAACTGACCTCAGCGCCGTCACTTGTCTTAAATTTCATTTCAGTCTGTTTGCCCGCCGAGGGTAGCTGCTTGGCTGGCGGTGGATCCGCGGTCCAACCAAGCGGTGCAGTCAAACAACAGACGGCCACTATCATCAACAAACTTCTCATCCGACTCATGATTCGCCTTCTGGGGTAAATGTCGACGCTGCGCGAGCGATAGCAAACCCCTAGGGTAATACGCACACCGGGTGTGCCGCAACCCAGGAACTAACCCTTCCGCTGCGTAGCAGTGGGAGGGTCGACTGGCGTCAGCTCAGTCGGGGAGGGTGCCTCCCGTGCTAACCAAAGCATGAAGCACTTCGCTGCTAACTCACCTGTGCGGCGCACGCACCCTCCCCGAAAAAACAGGCTGCAGTAGCGCCTGT
>JADLDX010000633.1 GCA_020846515.1 Pirellulaceae bacterium | reverse complement strand
ACGGCCAGTTCTTTGGCGGCAACCAGCGGATCGCCCATACCGGACAAAGCCATCTTGGCGGACACATAACCTTTATAGAATTGGATATCCTTAGCGATGCGTTCATCTTTCACTTGCCCAATCTTCTTCAGTTCAGCATCTGCCTGATTGAATTGCCGGTTGGCGATGAAGTTGCGGGCATTCTCCAAGCTGGTTGGCTCGTCATCGAACACAACCTTGGCGATTTCATTCGTCTTGTATGTTTGCGCTTTGCCTTTGACGTTGATCACTACTCGATCACGAGCGATCGTTTCGATTTTCCCGGTAGCGGTGGCGCCGCCACCCAGCGGGAACACCTTGTCTCTATCTTGAGCTATCGAGGGGCTGACCGCAGTCAGAGAAATCAACAGCCAGCCTGCCAATGTACTATGTTTCATGATCTGTTTTGCCTCACGATCGAAATGGTTCATCGATGCATGCAGCGGACGCATAAGTCGCCCAAGCGTGCACTATTTTTTCAGACCGACAACTGGTTTGCCGAGTTCTTTCTGGATGTTTTTGACCAGAGAATCAAAGCGTTTGACGTTCTCGGGGCCACCCATGTCCTTGAACAAAAACTGTGTGGTACCAATCTGTCGTTCGGCTTTGCCCAGGAGTTCGTTCTTGCGAGCTGCATTGGCCAGGCCATGCCGGTAATATGAAACAGCCAAGTTGTAGCGCGCGTCAAAGAACGGTGCTTTCAGATCTTTATTGCTGGTCAGCGCTTTTTGAAGAGTGGTCGACAGTCCATTCCAGCCCCAGATCAAGCGACCGCCTTTGCCATTGTTCAACGCGCCGTTGATAGCCAGTTCATATTTATCTGCAGCGCCTGAGTCACCCCAAGCCTGATAAACCTCGGCCGCTGCAATCTGCATTTCCAACGAACTCTCTTTTTTGGCAAGCACCTGAGCGATCTGATCAATGGCCTCCTGGTACTGACCGGCTTGTTGCAAGCCTTGGGACAACATCACGCGAACGGCCAGATCGCCGTTAGGATTAGTGATCCAGCCCGGGCTTTGCGATTCTTTGTCCAGAATGCTTTGCAACAATCTGGTCGACTCACGCTGAAGTGTCTTCTTGGTTTGGAGGGCTGAATCATCCAAGGCTCCAGCCACTTTGCTGAGCGTAGTGCCCGCCCAAAATTTCGTATTGTATTCATCGGAACTGTCCGCCACTTGGCGGCACAACAGCACCATGCCGTCGGCCAACTTTTGCTTCAAGGCAGGGGTCTTAGCGCCTTCGACCAACTCCTGCAGGTCGCGAGCAACACTCACGAAGATCGAGGTCAGCATCTTACTGCCATCGGCGTCCGTACCGGCGGCCGTTCGAAGTTCACCGATCAGCGTTTCAATGTCCTTGAGAACAGTCGCTGACGTATCTGATTTGGCCGACGTTTCTTTCCCCAGTTGGCTGATGGTGGCCTGCAAGGCCGTGCGATAGCTGTCCATCTTCGTAAGTCGCTGTTCCACCAGGTCTGGATTGGCCCTGAGCAATAGCACGGGAGCCAAGTCAGGATTGTTCATCCACTTGGCAGCCTCGTCGACTCGACCGCTGGCCAGATGCAACCTGACTAACGAGTTGATCGCTTCGATGACTCGCGCGTCGATCTCTTCGCGTTTGATACCTTGTAAACCAGCCTGAAGCTGAGTGGCCGCATCGTCGCGCTGCGCGATTAGCTCGGGTGGTATTGGCGCTCCATCGGCCAAGCGGATTTTTTCTTGAAAGTACTCCTGTGCCAACCTCAAACCGATCTCTCGTCGAAGGCTGTCTGACTTACCACCACTGGACGGCAGTTTGCTGACGTAGGCTTGTGCCTTGTCAACATCGCCCGAGTTCATCGCCAGTTGTACCAACGTGGAAGCAGCGGCCTGAGCTTGCGAAGATTCCGGCCAAGTAGCAACCATGAATTCCGCAAATGGTTGCAGTTGGGAGGTCAGTTTTTTTTGCATCTCGGTATCTGCATCAGTGATCAATCGTCCATAGGCTGACAGAGCGACCGTAGCGCACTGCAATCCTGTCGGGCTGCCGCCATTGGTAACCGCCAAGAACTCGCCGATAGCGATGGCTTCCCAGGCATGACCGCGTTGCAATTCGATATAGGCCAGGCGATAGCGCGCGTCATTGAGTTCCGCCATATCACCTCCTTGAGGAAACATGCGCAAGCCCAGTTCGAGCAACTCGGCAGATTGATCTTGCAAACGCGTAATCGTCTCATTGACCGGTGCCAACTGATCTCGCAGGGCTTGCTGTTTGGCCGGGTCAGTCTCTTTATCCAACGTTTCTTGGAGTGTTTGCTGGCTAACCATCTCTGTTTGCAAACTGTCGATACGAGTCCCGGCTTCTTTGACGGCTTCCTCGAAGCTGCTAACTTTTGGGAGCTCCACTGGCGTGGTACTCCTGTCCTTGCCCATGCCAAGCTGGGCCATCAGTTCGCGTGCAGGTTGTTGATGGGGACCGTTGATGCGAACGATGCGTGCGAGCAGTTCGCGAGCGTCTTTGCGTAGTTTAGGACTATTGCGGTCACTGGGATCCTGCTCTTGCAACTGCGTGGCATAGACCAATCGGGCTCGAGCGGCGGCCAATAAGAAATCGATGGTATCTTGCGTGTTCTTTTCATCAGGGCGAATCTGTTTCTCCCATCTGGCAATCAGTTCCATGGCCGCAGGAAACTTGTTCTGTTCTTTGCTCGCCCATAGCTGGATCAATTCGGTCAGCGATTTAAATTGCAAAGGCCGCAGTTCATCGATGTCTTCAATTCCGAGGATGCGACTGTAGCCCTCGGCGGCGTCATCCAACTTTAGAAAGTCGCGTTGGATGCCTGATCGATAGAACAAGGCGATATTGCGCATCTCCTGCCGGTCGGTCTCGTTGGTGTAGAACTTGTTGTATGCCGCTTGAGCCTTTTCCAGTTCCTTCTTCCATTCTGCACTAGCGTGTGCGTGACTTCGACCTTTGTGCTCGGTCGAAAATGCGGCCAACAGTTCGGCGCGACGATAATCACCGCGCAGCTTGTCGCGCAGCGCCTTGCCGGCCTCATCATTGGCAGCGATCCGGGCGCCAGACATTGGTTGCAAGATATCCTTCAGCTCTTGCTGAGTTGATTCGAATAGCTTCTCCGCCTGGCTGTAATACGCAATCGCTTCAGGCTTGGCCGCCTTCGGGTCACCTTCATTCTTCAGTTCATCAGCCCGAGTGAGCAATAGGTTACCCAGACCCAATCGAGCTTCGCTGCGTCGAGGGTGATTCTTGTGCTTGTTCAAGAAGTCCTGAAAGGCCTTCTCCGCTTCATCAAGCCGTTTGACTCGCCCGGGACTGCGGGCTCCCATGGCGGTCGCGGATTCCTGCAGCAGCACAGCACGCTCCAGAGGCACTTCCGATAGGAATGTGCTATCGCCTTGCTGCGTCTTCTCTAAATCGTCCAGATAATACAGCGCCAAGTCAAAGAGTTGCTCGCTACGAAGTTTCTCAAGAAATGGCCGATAGGGTTCTTCAGCCTGGACAGTTGGTGGCCATATTCCGGCATGGGTCAACACACTGATCAAGCCCAACGCGCTGATCACCCACACCGACATGCGCGGACCGCGATTGCCCTGAATTTCAGCATCGTTGCGCTGAAGCGTACGCTGTTGAGGCGAACCAAAGACGAGCATCTGCAAACTCCTCGATCCTGAAGAAAAGTATCCTTAGTATAGTCTAGCAACTAACCCTCCTGCTGCGCAGCAGTGGGAACTAACCCTCCCGCTGCGTAGCAGTGGGAGGGTCGCCCCGCGCAAGCGTGGGCGGGGAGGGGGCCTCCCGTGCTAACCAAGGCATGAAGCACTTCGCTGCGGACTCGTTTCTGCGGCGCACGCACCCTCCCCGAAAAAACAGGCTGCAGTAGCGCCTGT
>JADLDX010000632.1 GCA_020846515.1 Pirellulaceae bacterium | reverse complement strand
CGCGGGCCAGATATGGGTTCTCGCGCGCCGTGAGCCATAAGGTCAACTGTTGTCGCCGTGAGCCGCTGGTCAGGCCGCTCATACCAGTGGCGACCAATGGTTGAGGCGGGATGATCTCTTCGGTACCGGGCAGCTTAACTTCCCCTTCGTTTCGGTCGCTGACTTCGAGATTGCCGGGCATGCGCATGCCTTCGGACGACAGCTGAGCAAAATAGGCGGCGAAGCCCCAAAAGTCTCGTTGCTTCCAATGGTCGAATGGATGGTCGTGGCATTCGGCACAGTCCAGTTGCACGCCCATGAACACGCGAGACGTCTTGGCTGCAATTTTTTCAGGCTTGCTCTCCAGCGCGATAAAAAACAGGCCAGGGCCGGTGGCACTGGAACCGCTGGCAACCAGCAAGTCAGCCACCAGCCGATCGTAGCGCAAGTTTTCGGCAAACCGATTGCGGAGCCAGGTATGCAATCCGTTAGGGTTGGCTCCTGGTAATGCCAAGTCCTGCATTTCGGGCAGCAGCCAACCCGACCAGATATTGGCCAGGTGCACGGCGCTGGCAGGAGATTGCAACAATCGTTCAACCAACAGCTGCCGCTTGTTGGTTTCGGAATCGCGAAGAAACGCGACCACTTCACCCGCCGTCGGATTGCGACCTGTCAGGTCCAGCGTCACTCGACGTAGAAACGTGGCGTCATCGCATATCGGTCCCGGCTCTAACCCCTGCTCACGCAACCGTTCTTCGATGCGAGCATCGACCTGGCGTGATAGAGCGGCCATATTGGGCTCGACCGCCCTCACAACGGTCGACCAGTACGAACCAATCGCGCAGGCCAAAGCCCCCAAGACGATTGCAAAATGCCGACTATTCAGCCTGTTCATTCGCAGGGCTCCCGGCGATCAAGAGTTAGCTTAAGGGCGTATCAGCCGCTGGGCGTTAGCCGCGGTTTTTAGCGAAAACCGTGGCTAACGCCAAGACGGCTAGTGGTTAATGGACTTCGATTCAAGTTGGCGTTGTCCACTTAGTATTGCACGGCCGCGGGCTGGTAGCCACCGCTGCCAAGCGGTGGATTTCAAGATTTTCGGTAGCCACCGCTGCCAAACTGTGCCAAGCGGTGGATGTCGCAAGCAGACGAGTCCACCGTCTGGCGACGGGTGGCTACGGAGTTCACCGCGAGGTGGACTCTAACGATCGGGTAAAGTCTGGCGGTTGGCGGGTAGTTGGCTCATGTTTCCGATGACGACAGTTAACAGCATTATGTCTGTTGTGTCTGTGGTATCAGCGGCCGGAGAAAGCGTGAGTTTATTTGTGGCGATGGTTCGATACCCTACAGTGAGCAGGTCTCCCAGGATTTTGGAGGCCATGCGCATAAACTTACATGGCAGCTACGGACGGCTTACCCAGGAAGGTGCTCGGATGGTCGCACCACGTTATCTACTCATGTTGGCATTTACGTCGCTGGGCTTCAGCGGCTGTGTGGCATCCTTGCAAGATGCCCATTATGCGGTCGTGAACAAATCGCGAGCCGAGTATGCCTGGTATAGCAGCACCTCATTCAGCGACCGCTGGAAATGTGGCTCTGACTACGCCTACGGCTACAAAATGGGCTACTACGATGCGTCCACCGGCAAAGGCTGTGTGGTACCCGCCGTGCCGCCGCCTTGTTACTGGAGCACCAAGTACCAGTGCTGTGAAGGGCAGAAGCATATACAAGATTGGTATCGCGGATATCAAACTGGTGTAGCGGTCGCTCAGGGTTCTGGATATCCGTCGTTCCATACGGTGCCGTTAGGCCCACAAGCCCCCGTGCTGAACAAAGATGGTTGCGGAGCTTGCTATGCGCCATCGGGATGCTTGTGTGAGAACGTACCGGAAGCTGGACAGATGGCTACCGAACAGCAGTTGCCAGCCATTCCGCATCTCTCGGCTAGCCAACCCCAGATTGCAACCAAGATGGCTGTGCCAGTTCATCAAGTCAGTGCCGTTACGTCGGTCACTCCGTCTTCGGAAGCTGATTTGGGATTGATCGGTCCAGTTGGCCCTGCCTTTGAGGTTCGTGCGTCGAAAACACCCAGTGTTCGTACGGCTGATGGCTCAATGGCTCCAGCCTCGCGACCCATGCATCGTTAGTCCCTAGTAAACACACAGACAACGGATTGTCTCGGCCGGCTCACTGTGAGGCGGCTGGTATGGAGATCAAGGAAGGTCTGAAAATGTTGATGCCATCACATGCAATGCGGCTGCTTTTATGGGCGGTCATGGGTGTCGGGACGCTGATGAACGTGGGCTGTGTTACGTTCACGCGTCACGCCATTCCGGCCTACCGCTTACCGGAACAATTCCAGGCGCCGTCGCGCAGTAGCATGGAGCCTATCAACTTCGCGATGCTGGCGCAGACGCAACCTCAAGACTTCGTCTTAGGTGTTGGCGACCTGTTAGCTGTGTCCGTGGCCGGTATTATTCCGCCGAACACGACGGAACTGCCTCCTCCGATCGCCATCACGACGCTCAATCGGGAATATTATCCACCCGGAGGCATGCTCAACGCGCCCGGCTTTGGATTGCCATTGCAGATCCAATCCGATGGAACACTGTCCATGCCACTGATTGCTCCCGTGCCAGTGGTTGGAAAGACACTGACCCAAACGGCTGAATTAATTCGCAAGGCCTATTTGGAGAAAGACGTCGTCAAGCAAGGTAAAGACCAGATCAATGTGACGTTGCTGCGTAGCCGGGTCAATCGCGTGATGGTGCTGCGAGAAGATGCTGCCATGCCATCGGCCGAAGTGATTCGCAAAGGCGAGGCGATCTTAAGCAAACGCGGTACCGGACAGGTGGTCGACTTACCTATCTACGAATCGGACGTACTGCACGCACTGACGGCCAGCGGTGGCTTGCCAGGTGTGGACGCCAATAACGAAGTCTGGGTTCTGCGAAAGTCGATGTTGGCCCAAGGCGATGCAGAAGTGATCAAGGCGAAGGTCGATGCCGGCACCGAAAGTGCAGAGCAGATCATCACCAGCGTGCCAGCTCACCTGCAAGCCATCCGAATTCCGCTGAAGCTGTGCTGTGGTGAACCAGTGCCGTTCGCTCCGGAGGATGTGGTGCTGCATGATGGCGACATCCTATACATCGAACCACGTCGTCAAGAATACTTCTACGTGGGCGGTCTGATGCCAGGTGGACAGATTCCAATTCCTCGCGATGAAGATCTGGATGTCTTGGAAGCTGTGGCGCTCGCTAGCGGCTCAGTCGGTGGTTTGGCCGGTACGAGTGCGGCTTCGGTGCTGCGAGCCGGTGCCGGTGTGGGCAACGTAGTTCCCCCGACCCGCTTGTTGATCCTGCGTAAACTGCCCAGCGGCCAGCAACTACCGATACGCGTGAATCTGTCGCAAGCGATGCGCAATCCAGCCGAACGCATTCGCGTCATGCCTGGTGACTTCATCATGATGTACTACACACCAGGTGAACAACTGACCAACGGCATCCTGAACTTCTTCAACTTCAACGTCCTGTTGAACTAGTAAACGTCGGATTTACGGTAGCCACCGCTGCCAAGCGGTGGATTTCGCCAGCAGACGAGTCCACCGTCTGGTGACGGTGGCTACGACCTGCCCAGTCCACCGTCTGGCGACGGTGGCTACGAAGAGTACCGTCTGGTGACGGTGGCTACGGATAGGTTGTCTGAGCGACGCTCAGCAGATATTGTCCGTACTCTGAGTTCGCGTAAGCTTCAGCCATCGCGATCACTTGCTGCTGGCTGATCCAGCCTTGCCGATAGGCAATCTCTTCCGGACAAGAGATCTTTAGTCCAGTTCGCTTTTCAAGAGTGCCCACAAAGCTACTCGCATCATGCAAGCTGTCCAGCGTACCCGTATCCAGCCAGGCTGTGCCGCGACCGAAGACTTCGACATGCAACGAGCCCTCGAGTAGATACAGCCGGTTCAGATCAGTGATCTCCAACTCGCCACGCGAGGATGGTTGCAGTTGCCTGGCGAATTGACAGGCCCGTCGATCATAAAAATAGATACCTGGTACGGCGAAATTCGATTTAGGTTGCTTGGGCTTTTCTTCTAGCGAAGTGACGCGGCCTTGGTGGTCGAAGCTCACCACTCCATATTCGCTAGGATTCTTGACCAGGTAGGCAAAAATCATCGCGCCATGTTGCGTTTGAGCGCCGCTACGCAATTGTTTGATCAACCCTTGGCCATACAACAAATTGTCACCCAAGGTCAAACAGGACGGCTGGTCATCGATAAACGCTTCGCCAATCAAGAAAGCTTCGGCCAGGCCTCGGGGCTGTGCTTGTATCGCGTAGGTTAACTGCATGCCCCACTGCGATCCATCTCCCAAAAGAGTTTGAAACAGCGGTGTATGTTGCGGTGTCGAAATCACTAAGACATCGCGAATGCCAGCCAACATCAGGG
>JADLDX010000631.1 GCA_020846515.1 Pirellulaceae bacterium | reverse complement strand
TCGATCTGCTCGCGCAATTGATCAAAGTACAAGACCTCCAGTTTGGTACCCAAGCGTACGGTACCCTCGGTCGGAGGCAATTGTCCCAAGAGTACTTTGAGCAGCGTACTTTTTCCGGCGCCGTTGGGACCAACGATACCGATCTTGTCACCGCGCATAATCTTGGTCGAGAAAGTCTTGAGGATCGTACGTTCGCCATAAGCGAACGATACGCCATTGATGTCGATGACCAATTGTCCAGACTTGTCCTGCACGCTGGCTTGCAGCTTGACAGTCCCGATCTTGTCGCGACGTTCCGCGCGTTCCCGTCTCATCGACTCCAGCGCTCTGACGCGTCCCTCGTTCCGCGTGCGTCGCGCTTGAATGCCTTTGCGAATCCAGACCTCTTCTTCGGCCAGGCGTTTATCAAACAACTCGGCCTGCTTCTCTTCGGCAGCCAACACTTCGGCTTTGCGCTCGAGAAACTTGGCATACCCACATTCCCAATCGAACAATCGCCCGCGATCGATCTCGAGAATGCGCGTGGCGAGGGCTTGCAAGAACACGCGATCGTGCGTGACGAACAACAGCGCGCCAGAAAAGCCTTTGAGAAAGTTTTCCAACCACAGAATCGAATCGATATCCAAGTGGTTCGTGGGTTCATCCAACAGCAGCAAGTCAGGACCACTGACGATGGCCTGTGCCAACAAGACTCGGCGTTTCATACCCGCCGACAGTGAATTGAACGGTAGCTCACCGTCCAACTGCATGCGTGTGAGCACGCGATCCAGGGCTGCCGTACTCTGCCATTGCGCGTCATGATCCTCATGCCCAACGGTCATCGAACCGGTGGCCGAGTTGTCTTCCCTGCTAGCGAGATGGCTGGGGGCTTTGTTCTTGGCGTTGTTGTTAGAGGCCGAATCAAGAGTTAATCCGTTCTGGCCGGTCCAGCCCTGCATTACGACTTCGCGGATCGTCGCCGGGGCACCACCGGTACCGCTGATCAGTGCGCCGGTGACCTCTTGAATGAGCCTGGCGATACTGGTCCGCGGTTCACGGCGCACCTGGCCATGATCGGGCTGGATCTCACCGGACAGGATCTTCATCAACGTCGACTTGCCGGTGCCGTTACGTCCCAGCAGACCAATGCGTTCACCTTTGTCGATGGACAAGTTGATGTTATCGAGCAAAGCCGGCTTACGCCAGGTGAAGCCAACTTCGCTGAGGGTCAATATCCGCACTATGGTTCCTTTGAAAGAGAATCGCTGGACTCCTTCGGTTACTATTTACGCAACTTCATACGCAACTTCAAAATTCGTGTGTTGGTTTAGGGAGCATCCAAACTGGCCACGACCAATCCGATGCCATGAGAACTGGCAGTCAACCATCCCCATTGAGCCAAACCGAAACCAGCGCCGATGAGTAAACGCTGCAATTCGGCGGCCGAGCGTTGTCGACCAGAGGTGGCGACAGCCAACTCCAATCCTTGGATGGCTAGAGGCAAAGCTGGACCATCGTCTTCTCGCAAAGTCTCCAGAATGACAAGCTGACCGGTCGCGCGCAGTGCATCGGCCGCGCGTCCCAAGAGGATCACGGCTGCCGGATCTTGTTCTAATTGCACGACCTCGGGGAGAACGACGAGATCGAATTGCGCTAGTGGCGGCGACCAGGTGCGATAATCGTCCTCGATCAAGGTCACTCGATCCATTAAATCAATACTTGCGTAGGTCGCGCGGCATTGGTCCAGCATGGCCGCACGATCGACCACTGTCACGCGCAGGTCCGAATCGCGATAGGCCATGGCCGCGCTCCACACGCCCGCGCCACTTCCCAACTCCAAGACATTCAATCGCCGCAGTCCGGCTCCGATATCCAGCACCTCAGCCGCTTGCATGGCGGCGGCCGTATGCGACCATTGCCGCGTACAGATCCGCTCTCGATAGGCGCGTCGCCGAGCGACCGTCAGGTCAACAGCCGCTCCATTGCCAGCAACTGCCCCATGGTCAGGCGACATCGATCCACGCAAGTACGTGGGCAACGACTCCCAAATATCGCGGCCCAGATCGCGATCCGGGGATGCGATCAGCCCCACGGCTTGAGAGATGGCAAAGTCAGCACCATAATTCTCCACCGCCCCCACTGCCACCAACACGCGCAGCAGACTTTCCAACGCTTCGGCGTCTAGTTGGCAGGCTTGAGCCAACACTTCCAAATCTTTCTGCCCAGATCGCAGGGCCTCAAAAACGCCCAATCTGGCGGCCGTTTCGAGACTGGCCGCCAAGGACATCGCGTCCAGAAAACTCTGGTACCGGGCAATGGTTTGCTTCTGTGATTCGCTCATCGACAGCGGTTTTCCCGTTGCACTGCGAGGGACATAAATCCAAAATGAGATTCTAAACCACAGCCCACCGGGCGAAAGGTGGGGCAGGCCTTCTAGGCAACGCTGTGAAGCATGTTTGCTCGTGAAACCCGGCATTTGTAGCGGTTGGGCGCAAGCCCTCCGGTTCCTATACGGCATTTGTAGCGGTTGGGCGCAAGCCCTCCGGTTCCTATATAACTACCGGGATATACCGGACGGCTTGCGCCGTTCCGCTTCTAAAATGCTTCACAGCGTTGCCTTCTTGGGGAAGCCCTTCTAGTAGAAGGTAGAAGCCCTGGTTATGGATGATCTGGTAGCAGAGTGCCTTGACCAGCGGCACGCGGTAGAATGATACGCATGAAAAGAATGACACTTCAACCGAAACGATGCCAGCTACGTTTCGCTCCTTTACGAAAGTAACGCTTTGAAATCCACAGCTAGCATTATCGCCCTGACGATCGTGATTCTCTCGACAAACATCGCCCTGCAAGTGGCGGTGAACGGCGAAGATAGTCCCCTGCGCAAAAGCGTGGCCAACTTTTCGTTACCGGGCGCGAATCAATCGACCGTGTCATTGCCCGAAAAGGCTCCGGCGGTGGTGATCTGTTTTTTGGGTACTGAATGTCCGCTGGCGCGTCAGTATGCGCCCAGACTTCAACGACTAGCCGATCGTTATGCGGCGCAAGGCGTGGTTTTTATCGGCGTCGATAGCAATCTGCAAGACTCGTTGGCTGAGGTGTCCCAGTTCTGTCAGGCCAATAATATCCGTATGCCTATTGGCATGGACTATGACCAGCAGGTCTCTGTAACGCTGGGCGCGACGCGTACGCCCGAAGTGTTCGTGCTCGATAGCCGCCGAGCCGTGCGCTATCAAGGACGCATTGACGATCAATATCTACCCGGCATTACCAAGCCCCAAGCCGCAGTATCCGAGTTGGTCGAAGCCCTGGATGCTATTCTGCGCGATGAACCAGTGCGGGTCACACGCACGCAAGCGGTTGGTTGCTTGATTGGTAAAGCCCATCGCTCCGTCAATTCAGATACTTCGTCCGCTGCTAACAAAGTGACATACACGGGTCAGATCGCCAAGGTCTTCCAAACTCATTGTATTGAATGTCATCGCAGCGGTGAGATTGGTCCATTTGCCATGACCGACTACGAGGAGCTGCGTGGTTGGGGCGATATGATCATCGAGGTGATTAACGATGGTCGTATGCCACCCTGGCACGCCGCTCCCGGACATGCCAAGCTGCGCAACGCGCGATCGATGCACGAATCCGATAAGCAGCTCGTGCGAGACTGGGTGGCAAGTGGTATGCCTTATGGAGAAGCGAGTCAACTGCCGACGACACCGGAGGTCAAATCCCAGTGGCAACTACCTCGCTCACCCGACTTGGAAGTCGTCATGCGCAAGACGGCTTACCCCGTGCCGGCTGAAGGCACGGTTGATTATCAATACTTCGTCGTCGACCCAGGTCTGACCGAAGATCGCTGGGTGTCTGCGGCCCAAGTTATACCTGGCAATCCGAGTGTGGTGCATCATGCGATTGTCTTCATCCGACCACCTGACGGCGTTGATTTTCGAGGCGTCAGTTGGTTAACCGCTTATGTGCCTGGACAACGTCAACACACCTTACCGGCCGGCAGTGCGCGACGGATACCGGCTGGATCCAAGTTTGTCTTTCAGATGCATTACACGCCCAATGGAACTCCGCAAACCGATCAGACGAAAGTGGGCATGTTGTTTGTCGAGCCTGACCAGGTCAAGCATGAAGTCATCACCATGATGGCGATCAATCAAGAGTTTGAGATACCGCCCCAAGTGGCTGACCACCCGGTAACGGCCAAGCTGAAACGCTTGCCCAAGGGCGGGCAGTTGCTAGCGGTCAGTCCTCACATGCACGTGCGCGGTCGATCGTTTCAATTGTTGATGAAGCAAGCCGGCCAAGAGCAGACTTTGCTGGACGTGCCGCGTTATGACTTCAATTGGCAACACACCTATGAATTGGCCGAACCGCTGGCACTGGATACGATCGAATCGCTAGAGTTTATCGCCCGCTTTGACAACTCGACGGGCAATCCCGTTAATCCCAATCCCAATACGCTGGTCACTTGGGGTGATCAGACCTGGGAGGAGATGGCGGTGGCCTTTTTTGAAGTTTCCCAGCCGCTGGTGAATGCGAGTGAAGAATTATCCGCGTCGACCTCCAAGGAAACGCCAGCCGACCGCGACGCCCAGGCAGCCAAATTTGCCGACGAGTTCTTGGCCAAGTTGGACCTTAATCGCGACGGCTTCGTGCATTACGATGAAGCTCCGCTGTCTATTCAACGTTATTCATTCGGACGCTTTGATCACAACCAGGATCGCAAGATCGATCGCCAGGAGTTGCTACGGAGTAGGTAGCCAGTGCTAGTCCACCGTCTGGCGACGGTGGCTACGCAGCCCAATCCACCGTCTGGCGACGGTGGCTACAAAGATGCGTCTGGCGACGGTGGCTACGAAAAGAGCAAACATTTCGCGTCTTCGTGACGCGGGTTGTTGACGTGGGTGCTCACGGCGGTAGCTTGTAAGTCGGTTTGGCGAGCGGTCTTCAATAAGTGCTCCGCGTCGGTGGTAGTGGTGTTGGGATCAAGCCAGGCTTGCAGGGCTGGACCAGCCAAAATAGCGGGCATACGATCATGGATCGGAGCGAGCGAGTCGCATGCTTGTGCAGTAATGATAGTAGCGCTTAGTACCTCTTGATCCGTGGCCTTGCGGTTACGATCCCACAAGCCGGCCAAGGCAAAGACGTGCTGGTCAGCGCGATGAATCCAGAATGGTTGCTTGTGCTTGCCTTGTACCTGCCATTCGTAATAGCCGTCGGCCACGATTGCGCAGCGGTGTTTGGCCAACGGTCCGCGGAAAGCCGGTTTATCGGCCAGCGTTTCAGAGCGAGCGTTAATCATCCGATTGCCGATGGCCAGATCATCGGCCCAAAACGGCACCAAGCCCCAACGCAGTGCGCGCACGGCGATCGAGTTTCCATCATTGTTCTGTTGAACTAGTCCCAGAATGGGTTGAGTGGGTGCGATGTTGTAACGCGGTTGCCACTCTGAGGCGATGCTACCTAAGTCGAGATGGGGCAGCAATAATTGTCCCCACTGGTCTGGTGCCGTTTTCAGCGTAAATCGACCACACATGACGTAACCTTTTTTCTCGACACTTCATGAAAGATCCCAATGCCCCTCGTCATTGAAGTTACGACCACCTGTGGCTGTCAAGACTCAGCGCGTGAGTTGGCCGGCAAGTTAATCGATCACAGGCTTGCGGCATGCGTGCAAATCTCAGGGCCCATTGAAAGCATGTATCGTTGGGAGGAAAAAGTACAGCGCGAGCCGGAGTGGTCTTGTACGATTAAGAGTTCTGTGAAGGTTCGCCACAAGCTGATTGAATTCATCGAGGCGCACCATGCATACGCTATTCCACAAATTTTAGTGGCCGAGATTACGGCCAGCGATCGTTATGCCGCGTGGGTCGAAAGCGAAATCGATCACCGGGATAGCGTATAGCGATCTGGGACTATGAGGCGGGAGGTCAGCGCCCGGGAGGTCGACGCTCCTGCGGAGACAAGCTTCCCAACCATCCGACCGTCCATGCCGTTGGCGTTTCCCCATCGCGAACCGCACGTGCCCTATACATTACCAATCGACATGGCCGGGAGGTCGACGCTCCTGCGGAGACAAGCCTCCCAACCGTCCGACCATCCATGCCGTTGGCGTTTACCCCATCGCGAATCAGTCGTGCCATGCACAGTGCTCAATCGACATGGCAAATCTGTCGCGATTTGCGGCGTGCCTCCGCAGAGCGTCGGCCTCCCGGTGACACGTTTCCCAACCCTAGGCGTTGAATCGTCAATCGACATGGCCAATCAGTCTCGCTTGGCGGCTTGCCTCTGCAGGTGCGGTGATATCGAGATAGGCGGCGACCTCACTATATGCGTCGGCATCCTTATAGACTGCGGTATCTCGGCGATGCATCGAACGCCCGACCATGCGTCTTCCTCCCGGCCATGGTCGATCGGGCACACCTTCCGCCGCCTGGTCTTGGTCACCAACTAGACCGGCGGTCAGCGATGTGTCGAGCTTGAACTCGAGTTCAGAGCGAATGACGCGAACGTTACGCGGAGCTTCGATGCCCAATCGAATCGTGTTGCCTTTCACCTTGACGACCGTGATCACGATGTCGTTGCCGATCTGTAGCTTTTGATTGGTCTTACGAGATAGAACTAGCATGGCGATCTCCATAAACAGCCAAGGAACCGGAAGCTCTAGCAAACGTCTTTGATGAAGCGAACTGAGTTAGTGAACTGAGTTAGTGAATGATGTGGTTAGCGAACAATGTGCCAAATGCCAAATCGAAGCCGGAGAATCATCCGGTGGTGCCTGTTTTCATTGGTTTTAACGCGTTTTCGGACCCTTTTATCGAAACGCTAGCTGTTATTGCAAAATGGAAGAAAGTTCCGCACGATGTCGTTTTTGCCGCTGGTCCAAGCCGACCTGGAGGAAAAAGAGGTGCTGTGCTATCCTTTCCCCTTCGGAAAGTTCTCTGGCACAGTGCAGAAAAGCATAGAAGGGTTTGTCGCTCATGGTTTCATTTGACGGTAAACGAGGGTTGATTTTGGGCATTGCGAACGATCGCTCGATCGCTTGGGCAATTGCGCGCGAAATCATGGAGCGCGGTGGTGTCTGTGGCGTGTCGCACTTACCCGACAAACCAGAAGATGAAAAACGTAAGAACCGGATGCGGGTCAGCAAGTGTTGCGATCAGTTTCCCGATAAAGTGGCTTTCCTGGAGCCGCTGGATGTGCAAGATGACGCTCAGGTCGAAGCCTTTATGAAGATGGCCGAGTCGAAGATGGGCAAGATCGATTTCTTGCTGCACTCCATCGCATTCGCCGATCGCGAAGATCTCTCACGGCCCACGGTGGAAACGGGTCGTTCGGGGTTTAAGCTGGCCATGGACGTGAGTGTTTACAGCTTGATCTCCGTCACCAATTTTGCCCGTCCCATGTTCAACCCTGGGGCATCGGTCTTGGCGATGACCTACTTCGGCGGAGAGAAGTGTGTGCCAGGCTACAACGTCATGGGTATCTGCAAAGCAGCTTTGGATGCGACGGTCCGTTACCTGGCCTTTGATATGGGCCCAACCGATGTGCGCGTCAATGCGGTCAGCGCTGGACCGCTGAAAACATTGGCCGGTGTGGCGGCAGGCGTAGGTGAGATGCAGGAATTTTATGGCCATGTAGCTCCGCTCGGTCGCTGCGTCACGCATGATGAAGTTGGTCGTAGCGGTGCTTATTTGCTGAGTGACTATAGCAATGGCATCACCGGCGAAATCCTACACGTCGATGCTGGATACAATATCATGGGCAGCCCCGGTCGATTGCTCGAGCAGATCAAGCCAACCAAGAGTTGATATCACTGCATGTTCGCGACCGTTGCGTCGACTACCTTTGGCTATCTAGTACCCGTCCCTTTCAACTGTCCTCCTTGGTAACGCCGTCATGATCAAAGTTGGCATCGTTGGTTGTTCCGGTTATACGGCAATTGAAGCGATTCGATTGCTGCTGCGACATCCGCAAGCGACGATTGTGGCGGCGACCAGTCGGCAAGCCGATGGCAGTACGCTGGTGGATATGCATCCGCAGTTTTCGCATCGCACGCATGTGTTGGTCGAGGACTTGTCGCCCAAACAAGTGGCCGAGCGCTGCGATGTAGCGTTGTGCTGCTTGCCACACGGAGCTTCCGCGCCAATTGTGGTGGAAC
>JADLDX010000630.1 GCA_020846515.1 Pirellulaceae bacterium | reverse complement strand
CAGTTGGCCAGTTGTAAGCGTCGCTCGCGGTCACTGGCCGAGGCCGACATGTGCCATTGGCTGGGTACGCTGGCCAACGCACGTAATCCAGTTGGCAATACCTCTTCGGTTGGCGAACCTACATCGCCTCGCAACAATACATGCGTTTTAGCTGGTGGGGTCGAGACACAGGTGTACAGCGTGCGTTGTTCGGAGTCGATGAGCGTTTGTTTCTCGGCGTTCAGTTCAACAACTTCTTTTTCCAATGCGATATACGACTGCCGCTGTTCGGGCTGCAATTGTTGGATGAGCATTTCACGCGGAAGATTGCCTTGTTCACTGTAAGCCGCCGACAACTCAACCTCATCACGGGTCAGGGCGCGAGCATAAAACTGGGCACGCTCAATTCGGCCGGTCAACATGCGATTGCCACCTACCGGACTGTGCCTTAGTCCAAAGACAATGCGGGCCTTAGCAGGATCAAAACGTTGCAAGTCGCCTGAGTCGTATGCCGGTCCGTAAGGTTGGCCGTTACGATATGCGACAATGGTTCCGTCGGCCTGATAGACGAAAGCCAGATGCACGACTTTCTGGTCGGCTTCGATTTCTTCACTGCTGTTTTGACATGGCTTGGTGCGCGAAAAGAAGTTGCTGCCTGCCATCCACTTCTTCGGCTCCTGCTCAGCATAGACGATCGAATCAAAGATACTGCCATCCGCTTTTTCGATCGTCAGCAGGCCACCACCGCGCTGGTCAAGCGTAGCCAGTTGTACCCACACTTCCAGCGTTTTCTCGCCGATTTCTTGTGGCAGTACATCGGAGAACGCCATGGCCCGCTTGCCATCGAGTACCAAGGCTCCGCGATCAATCTTGGCACCACCGCTGGCTTTGAGATTCAAATTGCCGCGAGTGTCCTCCAGGTTGCCATCGAACTCCCAAGTTGCCAAGGCGATTGGCGGAACGATAGGCCGTCGCTCACTGTTGCGCTGGCTGAGCCAGCGCTTACGGATCGGCTGGCGGATTAGTTCCAAGTCGGCCGCAATTGTTCGCAAGCGTTGATCAATCTTTTCGACGCGCGCACGCTCCTGCGGCCCTAGGGGGACACGGATGGTTCTTTGACCATGTGTAACTCCCGCCAGCACCGAAGTCAGTTGGTAATACTCTTTCTGCGTAATCGGATCGAACTTGTGATCATGGCAACGCGCGCAGTTGATTGTGAGGCCCAGAAATGCCTGACCGACGATGCCGACTAGATCCTCCATCTCATCCTGTGCCATGGCCATCCGCATTTTTGTATTAGATGGCAAAGTCGTATTGTGAGGGCCAGCGACCAGGAAGCCCGTCGCTGCTGCGCTACTAAGATCATCGGGTGCCAAGGCGTCGCCAGCAATTTGTTGACGTACAAACTCGTCGTAAGGCAGGTCGCTGTTGAACGCATCGATGACCCAATTGCGATAGGACCAAAAGTTCTCGCGTGGCTCGTCGTACTCAAAGCCATTGCTTTCGCCGAATCGCACAACATCCAACCAATGCCTAGCCCAGCGTTCGCCATAGTGTGGTGACTTTAGCAGTCGATCCACCAATTTTTCGTATGCGTGTTCGCTGGTATCACTCAAAAACGCATCCACCTCTTCGACTGTTGGAGGCAAACCAAGCAGATCGAATGTGACGCGCCGTATCAACGTGCGTTTGTCAGCCGGTGGAGAGGGTGCCAGTCCCACTTTCGACAGTTGCTGGCGAACGAGCATGTCGATTTTGTGTGCGTGCTTGTGAACGTTCTCGTGGTCGTTCTTGGACTTGTCGGCGTTTGAGTTTTTTAAGTCGCGTGCGTCGTTGTCGGCGCGGCCTGGGACTTGGCCAGATTCGGTTTTGACGATGGGCTGCAACGACCACCAATCCAAGCCGGCGCGAGTGTCCGTGCTATAACGGTACGGATCGATGGTGGACGTTCCCCACGCGGCACCGTTAGCAATCCAGTTCTTGATCAGCGACTTTTCCTCGGGAGAGAGCGGCTTCTTAGGCGGCATCAAGTCCGTGTCCACGTATTCCCACAGTCGGCTATGGTTGAGCTCCTTAGGCACGATCGCCACACCGGATTGTCCACCACGCATGGCGGCCTCGCTAGTCGATAGGTCCAACTCGCCCTTGGGCTCGGCGCCGCTGTGACAGGACAAGCAGCGAATAGCCAGCAGAGGTGCTAGATATTGGTCGAAATGCGCAGAGTCGCTGTCCGACGGCACCTGCTTCTGCGGCACCTGTGCAGCTGGCTGTTGCGCGTAAGCAGTTGCTGCAAACAAGTGCGCAGCCGCCATGATCAACACTGTCCACCCACGCGTTATCAGCCTGAATTCCGAAGCGGACGCGTTCACGTGGTCAGGGTAACAACTGATGGTCCTGTTCATGAGCTGAGAATTTCGTGAATGACCTGGCCATGGACGTCAGTCAATCGACGTTCAAAACCGTTGTGGTAATAACTCAAACGTTGGTGGTCCAAGCCGAGTATATGCAAAATGGTGGCGTGAAAATCATATACTGTCGCGACATTCTCGACCGCTTTGTAACCGAACTCGTCGGTGGCACCGTAGGTGAACGGCGCTTTAACGCCAGCGCCGGCTAACCAGGCAGTGAAACCTGCTGGATTGTGATCGCGACCGCTGGCGCCAGCCTGAAACGTAGGCATACGTCCGAACTCCGTACACCAGACAACCAGTGTATCCTTCAGTAGTCCAGTGCGTTTCAAGTCTCGCAGAAGCGCGGCCGTGGGTCGATCCAGTACAGGACCATGTTTGCTGTACTGCTGCTGCAGTTGCTTGTGACCATCCCAGTTGCTGACACCTTCACCGCCGGTTTGGTAAGCACCATTGAACAACTGGACAAAGCGAACACCCTGTTCGATCAATCGTCGAGCCAAGATACAATTCCTGGCGTATTGCTGCTTCAACGAGTTGCTGGCGTCATTAACTCCATAAATCTCTAATGTATCGGAAGTTTCTGTACTCAGATCGGTTACCGTCGGAACGCTCAACTGCATTCTGGCAGCCAATTCATAACTTGAAATACGGGCGGCCAATTCACTATCGCCGGGAAACATAGCCAAATGGCGTTCATTCATGGCCTGCAAAAAGTCGCGCGTCGCCCGATCCGTTGTTGATGAAATATGTTCCGGGCGCTGCAGATTGCGTAGCGGTTTGGTGGCATTAAAGTCGGTGCCCTGATAGGCGGCGGGTAAGAAGCCGCTTCCCCAGTTGTTGACGCTAGATTGCGGTGTTCCCCGGGGATCGGGAATCGCCACATAGGCTGGCAACTCCTGGTTGTCCGTGCCCAGAGCCCAAGTCACCCAAGCGCCCATCGCTGGAAAGCCTTCCAACGTGTAGCCGGTCGACATAAAGTTTTCACCCGGTCCATGCGTATTGGTCTTGCCCGTCAGGGAATGAATAAAGCAGAGATCGTCGGCCAGTTCTGCCAACTGGGGAACTAACTCTGAAATCATCTTGCCGCATTGTCCACGCGGCTTAAACTCCCATGGGCTCTTGGTCAGATTGCCTTGTTTGCCCTGGAAGGTCACCAGATCGTCGGCACCGGGCATCGGTTGTCCATGTCGCTTGATCAGTTCGGGTTTGTAATCAAACGTATCCAATTGACTGCAGGCGCCCGAACAGAAAATCATCAAGACATTTTTGGCGCTAGCTGCCGTATGTGGTGCGCGGGCGGCAAACGGATGAGCGGGATCGATGACCGGCCGAATAGGCGACGACGACTTGTCACTGGCCAACAACCGATCGCCAGCTAGCAAGCTTGCCAAGGCTATGCCGCTTAATCCATGAGCCGTATGGCCCATAAAGCGTCGTCGATCCAGTAGCGGTGAAAGTCGTGTAGACATGGAACGCATGTTTGGAGTTTGAAGAGTTAAGGCACGAAGACAAATTCGTTGGCGTTCAGGATGGCGCGTGTGAAGGAGACTAACCCGTGCTGGTCGATAAAGTCTGCGGCTGCGGCTTGTTCGGCCGCGTCGGCTGCGCGACTGAAACACAACTCGTAAGCCAACTGGATACGAGCTGAGTTTGTCGGTGCTTCGATACTCAACCGCTTGGCCAGCAACTCCGCCTGCTGCAACACAAATCGACCATTCAATAGATTCAGGGCTTGCAGTGGCGTGGTCGATCGACTGCGTTTGGGAGTTACTTGACTGGCATCTGGACAATCGAAGACACCAAAGGTCGAGTCCTTCTCTTGACGGACTTTCGTCATATAAATCATGCGCCGCCAATCGGCAGGTCCGTAGTTCTGCTTTGGAAAGTAGTGGCGTACGTTTTCCAGTTCCACTTCAAACGCACTGAAGCCTGGTCCGCCCATGTTCAGATCTAGATTGCCGGACACGGCCAGCAGGCTGTCGCGAATGGGCTCCGCTTCTAACCGCCTTGGTGGGAATCGCCACAGAAGCCGCGACTGGGCATCGATGGCCAAAGCGTTTGCTTGCGGTTGGCTGGATTGTTGCCACGTCTTGGAGGTCAAAATCAGACGATGGATATGTTTGAGAGACCAACCGCTATTAACGAGTTCATTGGCTAACCAATCGAGCAGTTCCGGATGTGAAGGTGGAGTACCATTGGCCCCAAAATCGCTCGGCGTATCCACGATGCCGGTACCGAAGTGAAACTGCCATAAGCGATTGACGATCACCCGCGGCGCGAGTGGATTATCCGCTCGAGTGATCCAGTCTGCGATCGCCAGTCGCCGTTGTTGATCGGTGGCGTTGGCTGGTAATGAGAGGGAGCCCAACGACTGAATTGCACCCGGCGGCACTTCCTCACGCGGCGCAGTTGGATCACCACGGAACAAGCGATGGGTGACCGGCGGTTGTTTAAACGTACCCGCATAAACCTTCGTCACGGTCAGCCAGGTCTGCAGGCGCTGCTGAAGATCATCCAAGCGTTGTAACGCAGCTTGGGCTTTCGGTAGATCGCCGCTGGCCACCTGGGACAGGTCGTAGCGCTGCCGACTATTGGGGGCGCGTTGAAAAGGCAGGCGATTCTCGGAGGAAGCTACGCTCTCCCAGGTCTGGCCATCCAGCGAAACATCGATGCGATAATCGATGGCTAATCGATCGGCAAATTTGCCTTCACGATCGCGTCCCCACTCAATTCGATCGATCTCCATCGGTTGCGGTAATTCGATCTGAGCCCAACCCGCTTTGGTTTGGCTGCAAATCCAACTATGAGGATTGCCAAAGCGACCGTCGTTCAAGTGCGCGAGCTTGTGCAGGGGATGTTCAAAGTTCCCGGAGGAGGTCGCCCTGGCACCCGCGCTGGCTAGACCTACGTTGGTCTGACCTGAGAAAATTTCAAGTTCATCGATACATGGTTGGCCGGAACTAGATTGATTGATGGTGAAACGCACGTAACGCGCGTTGCGGGCTGGGAAGCGTTCGGAGTTCTGCTGTGGGTTCACAGCCTCACGCAGGGCGCTCACACCGACCAGTTGGGACAGCTCATGACGCGTTTGCGTTATAGCCTCATTAAGAGCGTCAACCTGTTGCTGCTGGTCGGGCGCCAGGGGCAAGTCACGGTCACCATGCTCCACGCCAGCAAATATTGCTTGCAACGCATAGAAGTCGACTTGAGATATGGGATCGAATTTATGGTTATGGCAGCGAGCACAACCTGTGGTTAAACCCAAGAGTGCTGTACCAACCGTGTTGACGATGTCCGACAGTTCGTCTTGGCGCTGCATCAACCCCAACAGTTTGTCTTGACCTTTGACAATATCATTGGGACCAGCGACGAGAAAGCCGGTGGCCATCGGTTCGCCCAAGGCATCACCCGCGATTTGTTCGCGAACGACTTGATCATAGGGTTTGT
>JADLDX010000629.1 GCA_020846515.1 Pirellulaceae bacterium | reverse complement strand
TTTTGAACCATTTGACGTGTATGCCTGGCGCGTAGGTTGGTCGGTCAGTTTGGGTGTATGGATCGCTAGTATGCTGCTGGCCAGCCGCGAACCGATGGGATATTGTCGACTAGCCTGCCCGACGGGCAAAGTGCTGGAGAGCGTTCGTCGCAAAAGGGCTGGTCGAAGACCACTGCTCAGCGATATGCTAATGGCCACCGCGATGGTGCTCGTGTGGGCGATGGTCCTGACTTAAACCTTGGAGTTGGCTGCATTGACTGAAGAACATGTGCTGGTTATTCCTGCAGAGCGACTGCAGTTGCTCGGCAACTTTACCGGTTTTGCGCCCTTTGATCGAGCCAGCTTTGAGGCGATACTCGATCCACAGCATATGCAGTTTCGTCCGCGCAGTCAGGTCGAAGAGGATCCGACCTTCAAGCAGTTGATTCCGTACTGCATCTTGCAGCATGGCTCGCGCGCGGATGGACGTTTCTTTCAATACACGCGTGGTTCAGGGCAAGGCGAAAAGCGGTTGCATGCCAAACGCAGTATCGGCATTGGTGGTCACATCTCGCGCGAAGATGCCACCGGCGCGGACCTCTATCGTTCGGGCATGGAACGAGAGTTATCCGAAGAGATGATTATCGACGGCAAGTATACGGAACAACTGTTTGGTTTCATCTACGACGATACGACCCCCGTCGGACGCGTCCATTTGGGTGTCGTGCATCTACTAACGCTCGAAAACGCTGATGCTCGTGCGCGTGAGAGCGAGATGATGGATAGCGGCTTTGTATCCCTGGCCGATTTGGCCGCCAGCCGAGATCACTTCGAAACCTGGTCGCAACTGTGCATCCAGCAGTTAAGTCAATCAGGCCAGTAAGTTCATCAGGCCGGTAGCCACCGTCGCCAGACGGTGGACTCGTCTGAGTATTGGGCCAGGATTGCAATTCTGTTTCCGCCGAACTCCATCTGTGCTCCAGCATTATGCGATCTGCCCTTGGCTATCCGCAACAGGGCAACGCTGTGAAGCATGATTGCTCGTGAAATCCGGCATTTGTAGCGGTTGGGCACAAGCCCTCCGGTTCCTATAACTACCGGGATATACCGGACGGCTTGCGCCGTTCCGCTTCTAAAATGCTTCACATGTACCGGACGGCTTGCGCCGTTCCGCTTCTAAAATGCTTCACAGCGTTAGCGACAGGGCCCCGAGTCGCGGAGCGATTCGGCTACATGTTTTTCAACAGCGACATGCGCAGGGCGTCGAGCGCTGTTTTGGCCACGCGGTCGTTGAGGATATCGGGATGTCCAATGATGGTGCGGCTACGGACATCCGTTGGTAGATCTTGGCCGGAGATGGCCACGTCGACGTTGGCTGCAGGCTTGACGCCGAGCAACTGGTCGCCCGAAGCGTAGGTGCCGAAGGCTAAGCTGATGTCGGTCCGAAACAGTAGTCGCACACTGGTGGCCAAGGCAGGCAGGAGTTCCGGTAACTGCTCAGGCACTGGCTTTTGGCTGGGGCTCAACTCCAGCACGCCCATGGCTTGCAAAGCCTTGACGGCCTGGGGCAGCGAATCAAAGGACAGGACTCGCACGCGGCCCATGTCTTCTGATTGGCAAGCGCTAAGCAGCCAATTGCCCAGCAAGGCACAGGGGCCGATCTCCAGCACAGCCAGGTTGGACGAGCGCTCGCGCAGTTGACGCAACACGGCGTGTTCCAGTTCGTCTTCGCCTTCACCAAAAATCAAGTTGCCCATCGCCGCTTTGATTTCGGCAACGGTCGGTGCAATCAACTCTTGGAACTCGGCCGCAGTTCGAGCTTGAGCTACGATGCGCAGCGAGATCGTGGCACGGCTGACCGTAATGCCTACGCGCGGGTGACGATCGCGACGCATGAGGTCGGGCAATTGAACTTCGACGTCGCTTTCGCCAATGCCAAACATCTTGATCGTGTGAAACATAACCGGACAACGCTCGGGGCCGAGCATGTTCAGAATGCGAGGCTGCACCGTGTTGGTCCACATCTCGATCATCTCTGCCGGCACGCCTGGCAATGCAAAAATGCGACTGGCAGCCTGGCCACTACGCGGTACGCTCAGGTCGATACCGGGTGCGGTCCCATGCTGATTGGGTATCACCAAACTTCCACGCGGCAGCATGGCTTGCACGTTATTGCGTTCGGGCATGGGGCGTTTGCGCTGCGCGAACATACCTTCGATATGCGTTAAGCAGGCCTGGTCGAGTTCCAAAGGCGCATCGAAGGCGGCCGCCAATGCATATCGAGTCAGATCGTCCAGGGTAGGGCCCAGTCCACCGGTAGCAATCACCAGGTCGGCCCGCTGAGCGGCGCTGGCGAAGACTTCGATATTCTCTTCCAGGTCATCGGCTATGGTCGTGTGACGGGTCGTGGTCACACCTAGATCGGCCAATTGCTGGCTGAGCCAGCGACTGTTCGTGTCCAAACGTTGGCCACTGGTCATCTCATCGCCAATAGAAACAATCTCCGCCTTCACGTTATCCTCAATACTTCCAGCATGACCTTCACTTCACACATAACACATCACACGGCGTCGGTCTTTGGTCGGGCTAAACCGGACGGTAGCGCGCTTGCGGCTGATTAGCCGAAGGGCGCTAGCCCACGGTTTTCGGCCTAGCGCGCTTGCGGCTGATTAGCCGCAGGGCGCTAGCCCACGGTTTTCGGCCCACATTAAGATCGACGCCCACATCACATCACATCAAACCCGAGTTTAAGGTGGTGATCTGTTTTCCACTGCGGCGTTTCAAACACTCTGCATGAGCGGCAGCCACGGCGGCTCGCGCCGACCAACCGGCCAGGCGGGCGGTGCTCACCAGTCCTTCCAGGATCTCGATGTAGTCAGACATGCGTTCTGCGCCCAGGTCCCAACCCGCTAACGTATAGTAACGATAACTTTCGGCATACGACTGCCCATCGAGAGCTTCACGGGCATGTTTCAGCCAGAATTCACGTACCGCTGCCCGCGAACGGCTAACCGGCTCGTTCCATAGCAGTTGCAGGTACGGATCATTCAACTGTTCGGGGCTGAGGTGGGATTGAAGACTGGCCAATTGTGCCACGGAGAACTTGCCGTAGTGATCTGAGAACCAATGGCTGCGCAGTCGGACCGACTGGTCCGTAAAGGCCGAGGCAAATCGATTGTGGTAATAGCGCTCGATCGCTTTAGGCAGATCGCCACGACGCTGCGCAGCCCAGCCGCAAATGTCTCCGGTCCAATTCAAATCATCGCGCAGGTTGCGTAGATGTTCCGACCAATGTTCCGCGGCAGACCAGTCTTGATCAAACTGCACGTCGGGTGCATGTTCGCGCAGTAGTTGCCTGGCTTGGGACGAGATGTGCTGAGTGTCGAATAACCAGCTAGTGAACTCTGGGGCCCAGTTGATACCGCAGCGGCTGGCTAGTTTCGGATCAGCCAGCCTGGCCAGTTGACCTTGCAGACAAACTTCCACCAACTCGCAAGTGGCCGCGCTTTCCGCCCAACGCCGCTGGATCATCGATTCCAGTCCACCGCGATATTCGCCGCGATCGAACCGCACGAATAAGTGCTCTACCTCGCTCGTGTCACAATTCAAACTGGCTGCCAGCCAACGTACAAACGGACGCTGATGGGAACTGCTGATCGATTCGGGTTGGTGGCGTGGCGGATATTCGCGAGCGGCTTGTCGGACTTCGATCGCCGGACCTCGCCACTGTTGCACATGATCCCACAGGGCAGCTTCGGCAATCGATTGACCAACTGGTAACCAATCACCTCCACCATGCGACCATTGGATGATCTCGCTGATCTGATCGTCGGGGCCAATGCGGATGCACCACCAGTCGCCATAATCGTTGCTGACGATCGGCAGGGTGTCGGGCAGCATAAAACCTGGCCAAAGATCGGGTGGCGCCGCGTCCAAGAGATCTTCGACATCCAGGACCGCGGAAAATTGGCCGGCCAGTAGTGGTTGCCTCGCATCGACATCGAACCACTGACGCCAGGCTGCGCTCAGGCGCAGCGAGTATCGTTCGGCGAGTCGTTCCGATGCCGCTGACGCCATAGAGCTACTTTCCAGTACTCGCAGGCCGCGGGGTCTTTGATCGACTGCCCATCTGTGGCAGGCTGCGTCCGGCCAATACCTCCGCGATATGCATGGTCACGATGGGCAAGCCGCGGCGACGAATGATCCCTTCCATATGCATCAAACAACTACTATCTGTCGCCGTCATGACCTCTGCACCGGCAGCTACGTGATCGGCAACGCGGTCCACGCCCATCAATACTGAGACGCCTTCCTCAGCTACGGCAAACGTGCCTCCAAATCCGCAGCATTCGTCCGGTCGAGTGGCTTCGACCAACTCGATACCCTCGACCTGACTGAGCAAGCGGCGGACCTTATCATCTTGTGGCCCCATGCGTTCCGTGCAAGCGCCCAGTCGCAACTCACGTAGACCATGGCAGCTAGAGTGCAAGCTCACTCGATGAGGAAACCTGGCGGGCAGTTTCTCAACACCCAGCACGTCCACTAAAAACTCGCACAGCTCCCAGGTGTGAGTGCGCATGCGCTCGAAACGGGCGTTGTCGTGGAATAAGCTTTCATAATGGTTACGGACCATCGACACGCAGCTGCCCGAAGGACTGACCACATGGTCGAAGTCACCAAAGATGTCCACAAAACGCTGAGCCAATGGTCGGGTGTCGTCGATACAGCCCGTATTGGCCATCGGCTGGCCACAACAGGTCTGTTCTTCTGGATAGATGACTTCGATACCCAAGCCCTCGAGAATTTCCACCGTAGCCATGGCTACATCAGGATAGAACTGATCGATGTAGCACGGAACGAACAAACCTACACGCATATACAACCATTCTCAAAAAACTGTCGGCTGCCTACCCGACTGTGGAGATGACGATTTCAGGACGAGACGTTAGAACAAAGGGATTCGATCAACCTTATCACAGGATTCACTTGTGCCCCCAATTCTACTCGACGGCAAAACAACCGCGGAGGCCATCCGCGCCGAGATTCGCAAAGAAGTCGAACAGTTACAAGCCGAAACTGGGCGAGTTCCAACGTTAGCGGCCATCCTGGTCGGTGATGATCCGGCCAGCCAGGTCTACGTCCGCAACAAGGAACGGGCGTGCGCGGCGGTCGGAATGCACAGCCGCCTGATGCGGCTGCCCGAAAGCACCAGTACCGCCGAACTGTTATCCCTGTTGGCTGGGCTGAACTCAGACGCCCATGTCAACGGAATTCTCGTCCAATTGCCGCTGCCCAAGCATGTTGATGCCCAAGCCGTGTTGGATGCCGTGACACCGCTGAAAGACGTTGATGCCTTCGCACCGGAGAACGTAGGCTTATTGTCGCAAGGCCGACCACGATTTTTGCCGTGCACGCCGCATGGCGTGGCTCAGATTCTGGCCCGATATGACATTGAAACACTGGGTAAACATGTAGTCGTGGTTGGACGCAGCGACATTG
>JADLDX010000628.1 GCA_020846515.1 Pirellulaceae bacterium | reverse complement strand
GACAAAACAAGGTGGGTCATCGTACTTCAACAGTCTGAGACCGGTCAGTGGTGAATCCGCAATCAGGCGAACGATATCATCTTTGGCCGGTACATATTGGACATGGGCCGCGCTACCACCCAGTTTCGGCGAACTGTGCGTTTGATCACCGGACAGAATTTGGATCAGCAAACGACCCTTGGGCTTCAGCATGCGCACTGCCTCATGGATGAGCAGCGTTTGTTCCTCTGGTGTGAGCGGCACATTGAACGAACCTCTCAGACGCACTTCGTCTTGCGATTGATCGCAGGCTGCAAAGCGACCAGGTATGGGCGATCCAAGTAGGTGCTCCCAAATGGCTGACGCATGCGGCTGAGTGCTACTGGTCATCACCTCCAGAGACTGGCCAACGCCGCGGTGCTCTAATTCGTCATCATCCAGCGTATAAAACTCCCACAGAGTGCCGTCGGGATCTTGAACCCAGAACTTTGTCTGTTGAGCGTAACAGCATTCGACCCCTTCTTCGCGTTCGGACTTGATGCCTGCACGTTCCAGCCGCTCTTGAACGCTCACCAATTGTCGCGCGTCGGGCAGTCGAATACCCAAGTGATTGAGTGTCCCCGCACCGTTGTGGCCATTAGGCTCGAGCGACAACACCAGTGGTGGATCGTGCGGTTCAAACTTGGCGTAATCGGCGCGCTCCTTCGCCGGTGGCATGTCGAACAGGATGCGATAAAAATGGATCGAGCGACTGAGATTAGAAACATTCAGCGAGACATGGAAGCGAACGGGTTGGCTGACTGCGATGGGTAAGTTCATGACTGAGCCTCGCGTGAGGATTGAGAAATTGGCATCGGCGTAATCCAAGCGATGAACGCCATCATCAACATTAGTGCGGCCATGCACAGGAAAATCGATGTATACGAAGATGAAAATTGCTTGCTGGTGGAGAAAATCAATGGACCACTGGCTGACCCCAAGACGGTAAACATCTGCGCGACACTTTGAATACGTCCCAGGGCGCGGCGACCGTATAACTTGCCCCAGGTGGCGAAGAACAAAATGGAGACGGCACCCGATGCAATGCCTAACGCAACACCATAGGCATAAGCGTGCCAAACTTGCGTGGCATTAGGCAATCCCACCAACGAGATAGATGTAACCAGCAAGCATACGGCCAATAGTCGCGTCAACGGCACGTGGTTTACTAACCAACCAAAGACAAACTGTGAAAGCAGCGCGACGATGGTGACGAGCGATAATACATTAAAATAGAGTTTGTCGTCGAAGCCACGCTCTTTAAAAATATCGACGTTAAACAAGGCAACTCCGGCGTAGATCATGCCCCAGATGGAAATGGTCAAGCTGAACACCCAAAACGCAGGTGTCCTGAGCGCTTCAGCCAGTGTGCTACCGGTGATCTCCGTTGGCTCGCTTGAAGTTTCTGACCGGCTATCGATGGAACTTCTAGAGGTAACTCGAGACGGTAGGCAAGCAGCCAAAACGGACAGGCTCATCAGCGACACGCCAACTCCACCCCACACGACACGCCAGTCCAGCCCGATGTCGGTCAATGACCAACCGACAGCCATGATGAGTATGATGTGAAAAGGGACAGCCAGAATCGCATACCAGGCCATGGCCATGCCCAAACGCGGTCCAGTCAATGCCTTGGCTACAATGGTCAAGCTAACTACCGATAGAGCACTTTGTCCAAGGCCTCTGGTCAGTATCAATGACACAAACAGTGCTTGCCAGGTATGCGCTGCGGCCATCGCCAGCACAGCCAGACCCAATAAGATCAGGTTGCCTGCGAGTATCCAGCGGCTGGCGAAACGATCGAATAACCAGCCCACTGGTAGGCAGAAGAAAGCGCCTAGTAACGTGCCCCAAAAATTGAGCGATGCAAAAAACACGCGGCCCTCGGGTGTGGCCAGACGGAGATCTGACAACAGCGGTTCTGTGACCATACCTAGGCCGTGCGTTCGGCCTGGATAGGTGGCCGCCATAGCCATGGCTCCAATAAAAATGGGACCCCAACCATAGTGCCATATTCGCGTTGCCCAACTCTGCGTCTGAAGCGGCGCATCGACGTTGTGAACGATTCCTGGCGTAGTCAACTGGGAGGACATGGCGATGGATTGGCCGCTGGGTTAAGGCAGTGGTTAGCGGAAGGTTAGTTGGTCACGAACCGTATCCGGTGCTTTCGACCGAATCCACTGATGGAACTGGCGGTAGTGTTCATCGTATTGGTTGCCACCATCAGAACGAGCGTTGTAACTTAGGAAATAGCCTCGACGACTGGTTGAGCCGGTGTTGGCAGCGGATCGATGCGGCATCAGGCAGCCAAAGATCGCGATATCGCCGGGCTCAAGTAACAAGGGTACCGCCGCGCACGAGAACAATTCTTCGGACAGCGTATGATAATGCCCATCCCTGGGTGCCAGATAGCCGCGTTGGTGCTCACCGGGAAATACTTCGGTCGCTCCATTGGTTTTAGTTGGCGAAACCTTGAAAGCCCACTCTGAGGAGTGGGCGCGTTCCGCAAACGCAGACTGACTAAACTCTGGAAACGCCTATTGCACATTTTGCATTTTCAAATGCACGCACTGGTCCGTTCTCCATAATCTAGGGTCTGACGATGAGACGAATCTCTCCAGCCGAACCGGCCTCGGGCCATGGCTGCTCCCGGAACTGATTGGGGCTACAGGTACCGGACATGCTCAAGCTAAAAGATACTGAACGTTCGCAGGTTTGTATGACCTTTGACGGTAGCGTGGTAAAGCGATATCGCGGTCACTTAGCACGTCAACGCATGGAAAATGACATTCGCGTGCTCGAGCATTTGAAACGGGTGGCGTGTCCCTTTGTGCCACGTTTACTCTCGTTCGATCGCGAGGCGCTGGAGATTGTTGTCTCCGCTTGCGGCGTAGCGGCCGCTCACGTTAGTCCAAACAAGGTGCATCAGCTCTTTGACGAACTGCGCGCCTATGGTGTGGAACATGAAGATGCAGAACTGCGCAATATTACCTATGACGCGCGAGTTGGGCACTTCTCCATCGTAGACTTCGAATTCGCCAGTCTCATTGACGTTGCTGAACGTCAATGTGATGACTTGGACCAACTGTGTAATGAAGGTTTGGCGTCGTAGAAGAGTTCGGAGCGAGTACTTCATGCTTGGTTAGTCGAGGCCGGCCCTCCCCGCCCACGCTGCCGCG
>JADLDX010000627.1 GCA_020846515.1 Pirellulaceae bacterium | reverse complement strand
CCCTGCGGACTAACCCGCGCGCTAGACAATGCCAGGCACCGTTGGCTAGATGAATGCGCGGTATTTCGACGCGAAGCCGCGATGCGGGATAGCGACCCTCGATTTCGAGTTATGTTTTCCGTTGCGGCCGTAGGCATCGCTCGCGTAGGTCTCGATGGCCGGTTTGTGGAAGTGAACGACGCTTTTTGCGCGATTCATGGTTACGAGCGAGACGAGCTATTGCGACTGACGTTCCAGCAGATCACGCACCCAGAGGACCTGCCCAACGATTGGCGACAAATGGGACGCCTGTTAGCGGGCGAGATCCCCACTTTTTCTATCGAGAAACGCAAGATTCGCAAAACGGGCGAAATCTTTTGGGTCAGCTTTTCAGTGGCCCTGGAACGCTCCGAAACTGGCGCGCCACTCCAGTACATCACAGCCGTGCAGGACATCACCGCCGTCAAAAAAACGGAAAAGGAGTTGGTCGACCTCAATCGCCGGCTCAAGTCGCTAATGAATGCACTACCCGTGGGAGTCACTTTTTCTGACGATTTAACGTGCGAAAGGATCACCGGCAATCCAGTTGCTTTAGCTCAGTTCGCCGCGGTGCCTACCGACAACCTTTCGGCTTCAGCTCCGGACATGACGGCTCCGGGCAGGAAAGTCCAGTACTGGCAACAGGGCGTATTGGTGAAGGACTCCGAACTGCCGCTGCAGCGCTCGGTTCGAGAGAACCGAGTAGTGCCACCTCAGGAGTACGAAGTCATCTCGCCGAATGGGCGACGCTGGTACACGGAAGCCTCCGGCGCGCCGATTCAGGACGAACAGGGAGCGGTCGTCGCTGGTGTGGCTGTGACTGTGGATGTGACCGACAGAAAGCAGGCCGAAGAGGCGCTACGGTTAAGCGAAGAACGCTTGCGACTAACGCTCGAGTCTGGCGCAATGGGGACCTTCGAATTCGATTTTGAAACCGGGCGAAGTCTATGGAACGAAACCGAATATCGATTGCTTGGGTTGGAACCTGAAAATGCATTGTCGGCTCCAGAAACTTTTTTTCACTACGTACACCCTGAAGATATCACAACGCTACAAGAACAATGGAACCAGGCTCTCTTGTCTGGCAAGCTGGATGCCGACTTTCGTATCATTCGCGCCGATGGTGAAGTTCGTTGGCTGAAGGGAAAAGGGGCCTTCATCGACCAAACGTTTGGCGGAACCTCACGCAAGCCTGGGCGTTCCATCCGATTCCTTGGCGTGAACTACGATATCACGGATCAGAAAGTTGCCGAGGAGCGCATTCGCGAACTCAACGCTGGACTGGAAGAACGTGTCTCCAAACGCACGCTGCAACTCGAACAGGCCAACCAGAGTCTCGAGTCCTTCTCTTATTCGGTATCGCATGACCTGCGAGCGCCGCTCCGCGCCCTGAACGGCTTTGCTAAGATCCTAATGCAGGACTTTGAGGCTCATCTACCGCCGACAGCGAAAGATTGCTTGGATGAGATCAGTCAAAATGCTAAACGCATGGGACAGCTGATCGATGACCTCTTGGATTTTTCGCGACAAAGTCGCCAATCACTATACAAATCAGCCTTCTGCATGGCGCAATTGGTGGCACAATGTGTAGAGGAATCCATGCATGATGGGCATGAAGTGGTTCGCGTTCAGCAGCTGCACGATTCGGTGGGTGATCCGGCTTTGATGAAGCAGGTGTGGTTGAACTTAATTGGCAACGCGATTAAGTACTCTAAGCAGAGCCAGCCGCCGACCATTGAAATCGGATCGGAGAAAACGGATCACGATGTTGTGTACCGTATAAAGGACAACGGTGTGGGCTTTGATATGCAGTACGCAGGCAAACTGTTTGGAGTATTTCAAAGACTGCACCGCCAGGAGGATTACGAGGGAACCGGGGTGGGCTTGGCCATTACCAAGCAGATTATCCATCGACATGGGGGTCGCATTTGGGCCGAAGCTCGCGCAGGACATGGCGCAACATTCTATTTCGCGTTACCTATCCACAGCTCCAGTTTTGAAGCCACGACCTCATGACAACCGCAATTGAAATCCTGCTGGTGGAAGACAATCCCAGTGATATTAAACTGGCCATGCATGCTTTCGAGAAACACAATCTGGCCAACCGAGTGCACGTACTGCGCGATGGTGCCGAAGCGCTCGAATACCTGTTTTGTACCGGCAAGTATCTGGGACGCAAACTTGATGGTGCGTTAAAGATGATCCTGTTGGATCTGAAGCTGCCATTGGTGGATGGACTGGAAGTACTCCGCCAGATCAAGTCCGCTCCCGAGACAAAGATGATCCCCGTGGTGGTGATGACTTCTTCCGTTGAAGAGAAGGACATCGTGGAGAGCTACAATTTAGGTGTCAACAGTTATGTGCAAAAACCGGTGGAATTCGAGAAATTCATCGAAGCCGTGCGTCAACTTGGATTGTATTGGCTGCTAGTGAACCAGTTGCCTCGTACCGGTGAGTGATTCGTATGAATGAAGTGTCGCTGCGTGTGCTGATTGTGGAAGACAATCCGGTCGATGCGAAGTTATTGGAGTACGAACTACGTCGCGGTAAATTTGACCTGACGGCCACACGTGTCGACACCGAAAGTGAGTATCTGGCGGCACTTTCTGCGGAACTGGATATCGTCATCTGCGATTGGCAGCTTCCGCAGTTTGATTGCTTGCGGGCACTCAACTTGCTGCGCGAGCGCGATCCGCATCTGCCGTTTATTTTGGTGTCTGGTTCGATTGGCGAAGAAGCGGCCGTCGAAGCCATGAAATTGGGTGCCTCCGACTATTTTATCAAAGATCGCTTGGGTCGACTGGTATCAGCGGTAGAACGCGCCATGGCCAAACGCCAGTCGCAAACATTGGCAGATCGTGCCACGCAAGAGCTAAAGCTCCGCGAGTCGCAGTTGGCGGAAGCCCAACGCGTGGCCCGCATGGGTAGTTGGGTATGGATGCCAGCGGCTAACCATGTCTGGTGGTCAGACGCCATGTTTACCCTGTTCGGCATAGATCGGGAGACCACCGTACCGAGCTTCGAAACCTTCCTCTCTCTTTTGCATCCCGACGACCGATCGGCGGCCATCGATCGCGTGCAAGCCATGCTGGGTGGCGCGGACCAGTTTGCCGATGATTTCAGAGTGATCCGATCCGACGGTGCCTTGTTGTGGATCCATAGTCGAGCGCGCGCCACCCGCGACGCAGACGGCAATATCATCCGCGTCGAAGGCACCGATCAGGATATCACCGAACGTTGTATTGCTGAGGCCGATCTCAGAAAGACCTCAGAACTGTTGCAGGCCGTGCTGGGTAGTGTGTCCGACGCGATTCTAACCAGCGACTGCTGCGGGAAAATCCATATGGCCAACCTAGCTACAGAACGTATGTTCGGTTACTCACAAGCTGACTTGATCGGGACAGATATCAATCAGCTATTAACCGACCTATGCCGACAAGATCACGAGTTGTTTGTGTCGACCTGCGTGAACACGACCACAGGCGCTGATGGTAGTGCCAGTCGTGAGTTCATCGGACAACATAAAGATGGCCATACATTTCCTATCGAAGTCAATATTGCCAAGTTTCAACTGGATGGTCAACGTCGCGTAGCCGAGGTAATTCGAGATATCACGGAACGTAAACGCTTGGAAGAGCAGTTCCACCAGGCCCAGAAGATGGAAGCAATTGGCCGTCTGGCAGGTGGAGTGGCCCATGACTTCAACAACCTGTTAACCGTTATCAACGGTTATTCAGATATGCTTTTGGAGGATGTATCGCCAGAGCATCCCAGCGTTATCAATTTACGACAAATTCGCCAAGCCGGAGAGCGTGCCGCACGATTGACAGCTCAGTTGTTGGCGTTCAGCCGCAAATCAGTGGTGGCTCCCAAAGTCTTAGACTTAAATGTGTTAATTCAAGACCTGAGCAAGATGTTGCGACCGCTGATTGGCGAAGATGTTACCTTTACAACCGTACTAGCGCCAGGCACGGCCTGCGTGGAAGCTGACCCAGGGCAAATTGAGCAGGTGCTGATGAATCTGATTGTCAATTCACGCGATGCGATGCCGCGCGGCGGCAAACTGACAATCGCCACGAGCGAAATGATCTTGGACAGCAATGATCCTGATCCCGATCGTGGTGCAGGGCGTTACTCATGCTTGCATGTCGCCGACACCGGGTGCGGGATGTCGTTAGAGGTTCAAAAGCGATTATTTGAACCTTTCTTCACCACAAAAAAAGTTGGGCAAGGGACGGGTTTAGGGTTGGCCACGGTTTACGGAATTGTCAAACAGGCGGGAGGCACCATCGCCGTCAAAAGCGAAGAGGGCGTGGGTACTGAATTTACGATCGCTTTGCCATCGGTGGTCAAAGAAGCAAGCAACCTCGAAACGATCTTGCCAAACCAGTCGTCACCCCGCGGTACGGAAACGATTCTACTGGTCGAAGATGAAGTTGCAGTGCTTGATCTCGTACGTTCTATACTGGAGTCCCATGGCTATACGGTGCTGGCCGCCAATGGCCAGGCAGCCGCCATGGAGATTGTCCAGAAACATGCAGTAGAGATCGATCTGCTGATCACCGACGTGGTCATGCCACTGATCAGTGGTCGAGATCTAGCCGAGAACTTGCGCAGCCTACGCCCCAACATCCGCGTGCTTTATATGAGCGGTTACACCGGGGACGCTGTCGTACGCTATGGCGTGGAACTGACCGCTGAAACACTGTTGCAGAAACCATTCACTGCCTTGGCATTGGCACGAAAGGTTCGGCGAACGCTGGATCGGCCATAAGGGTAACGCTGTGAAGCATTTTAAAAGCGGAACGGCGCAAGCCGTCCGGTATATCCCGGTAGTTAGAGGAACCGGAGGGCTTGCGCCCAACCGCTACAAATGCCGGGTTTCACGAGCAAACGCTTCACAGCGTTGCCATAACGGGCTGGGGAATAATACTGATGAACTAGCGACACATAGGGGTTTTCCTTAGCCGCTGGGGGACCTAGTAATAATTCCTCGTCTTGCCGCTAGTCGATACCGTGTTCTACAATCGCGGCTGAAGGATAAAGAGATCGTTAGCCCCGAGTAGCCGCCAACCTAGAACAACGTACGCAGCGGAGCGCCCACGGATGGCTGTTTGCAGTTCGAGTGCCTACCTCGAACCGAAAGCTTTGGATGCAGGCTCGTTCATTTTGGCGGGGCGTGAGGGGTTGCGGTAGAATAATGAGTAATTCGATGGATACCAGACCAGTCGTTTACATTGTGGACGACGACGACGTGGTCTGTGATTATTTGACACAGCTGTTGGAAAGGGCTGGTATTGCTTCGCAAGCATTCAGTTCGGGTGAACTGCTATTGGATGCGTGGCACGATTTGATACCCGGCTGCTTTGTGCTGGACTATCACCTGCCGGCCATGTCGGGCTTGCAGTTGATCGAAGAGATCCGCAGCCGAGGTTCGACGGTGCCGTTCTTGATCATCACCGGTTTTGGCACCGTGCCCATGACTGTGGATGCGATGAAAAACGGAGCGGTCACCGTGATCGAAAAGCCCTTCAAGGGGCAACGCTTTATCGAACAAGTACGCGAGTTGATCACTCACAGTGAACACGCTCGTGTCGAATCTCAACGCCAAGAAGAGTTGCAGAATCGCGTTAAGCTGTTGACGACACGCGAGCGAGAAATCATGGATTTGGTGGTCGGGGGCAACTTGACCAAACAAATCGCCAAACGACTGGGCATTAGTACCAAGACGGTCGAAGTTCACCGCAGCCACATCACCAAAAAACTGGGCGTCGAGTCGGTAGCGCAGTTAGTCAAAATGGTCATGTCGATTCGATAAGAACGAACCCTGCCAAGCGCAGCGCCAGGGATAGTCGAAAAACAGGCGTATATCAGCCGCAGGGCGTTAGCCGGCGTTAGCCCCCGGTT
>JADLDX010000626.1 GCA_020846515.1 Pirellulaceae bacterium | reverse complement strand
TGACGACACCACCTCCATTGCCGCCGGTGCCTGGATGGCAGCAGGCGCCAGTATTGGCGCCAACTGCACGGTTGGTCGCAATGTACGTGTTCATGGTGGCGTCCATATCATGGCCAATTGCCATATCGGCGACGACTGTGAGTTTTTTCCTGGTGTAGTGCTCTACCCCAATACGCGCGTTGGACATCGCTGTACGTTCCATGCGGGAACCGTCTTGGGTGCGAATGGGTTTGGTTATCGTACCATTAGTGGCCAGCACCACCCCGCGTCGCAATTGGGTTGGGTCGAAATTGGGGACGATGTTGAGTTGGGCGCCTGTGTGACCATCGATCGCGGTACCTATGGTGCGACGCGTGTTGGCACCGGTACGAAGATCGACAATCAAGTCATGATCGGCCACAACTGCAAGATTGGCAAACACAATTTGATTTGCGCTCAAGTAGGCATAGCTGGTTCCTCCTCCACCGGCGACTATGTTGTGCTGGCCGGACAGGTCGGCATCAAGGACCACATCCAGTTGGGAGATCGCGTCGTAGTGGCAGCCCAGTCCGGCGTGATGCATAACCTGACAGAGCCTGGCGTTTGGTGTGGAACACCTGCTGTGCCGATTAAAAAGCACATGCAATCGGTCGCCCATACGTCACGCCTGGCCGAGACGCGCAGCGAACTGAAACGCCTGGAGGCAGAGACACAAAAGATGCGCGAAGAAATAAACAAGTTGCTTGCCTTGCATGGCAAGACATTACCGTCGGAAACGACCGAACAACGTGCGGCTTAGAAGTTCTAACCTGAACGGTTCCATGCAGCCTACATTGTTATCCATGCAGCCACAGTCGCCTCCAGCAGACTCTACCCCCACGGACTCGTCGCCTTTGGGCCTGGTCGCCGGTTGGGGTCGATTTCCTATCGAACTGGCTGAGCACGCCCGTGCTCGCGGTCGACAGCTAGTGGTGGCGGCGATCAAGTCGCATGCCGACGAGGCCCTGATTCCGTTGTCCAGTGCGCATCGTACCTTCGGCGTAGCCAAACTAGGCGCGCAGATGCGATTCTTTCAGCAGCATGGTGTGCGCGAAGTCTTGCTAGCCGGCAAATTGTTCAAAGACCGAATCTTGTTTCATGGATGGGGTTGGATGGGACATCTGCCCGACGCCATTTGCCTGGCCGCACTTTGGGACAGTTTTGTCTCGGGCCGCGCAGACCAACGCGACGATACGTTGTTGGGCTCGGTCGTTCGAGCCTTTGCAGCACGCGGTATGACTGTCATCCCATCCTCTGCGATTGCTCCCGAACTCATGGCCGAAGAAGGTGTATTGACCCAACGCCAACCATCCAGGCGCGAGCGGCGCGATATGGATTTCGGTTGGGATATTGCGCGCCAGATGGGACAATTGGATATCGGCCAGAGCGTTACGATCCGGGATCGAACAGTCTTGGGCGTCGAAGCCATCGAAGGAACGGACGCGTTGATCGCGAGGATGACCGCGGTATGCCCGCGGGGTGGATTTACCTTGGTGAAAGTTGCCAAGCCTCATCAAGACATGCGTTTTGATGTGCCCACCATTGGCCTGAGAACGATCGAACAGATGCATCGCGCCGGTGGCTCGGCCATTGCCATTGAGGCCGGAAAAACAATCTTTGTCGATCGCGAGGCCACTCTCCGGCGCGCCAATCAACTTGGCATTGCCTTGGTATCCCTGAAAGATGCGCAGGCCGTTGCATCGCAAGCAGACGACCTATTGGCGCACCAACGATCAGCCTTTTCCTTGAAGTTGCATCGAGCATAAGTCGATCGATCCGCGCAGCGACAGGCACGCGAGCGGCGCGCAATAGGTATACTAACAGGCATGGATCGTAAACCACTGGAACAGAATACGCTGCTCGGCTTCATGGCCAGTATCGTGCTCGCCGGCATCAAATTCGCAGCCGGACTGTTTGGTCATTCCACTGCGCTGCTGGCCGATGCAATCGAATCTTTGGCAGACACTCTCGGTTCGCTTTTGGTATGGCATGCGCTACGCGTGGCGGCTCGTCCGGCCGATCCTCGGTATCCCTACGGATACGGTAAAGCCGAAGCCCTGGCGTCGCTCGGGATTGGTTCCTTGCTGGTGCTAGCCGCTCTCTACATTGTCTACGAAGGCTTTCATCAAATAGCGATCCCACATGCAGCGCCCGAAAGCTGGACGTTGCTGGTACTGGTCATCATTATCGTCGTCAAGGAAGGGTTGTTTCGCCTGGTCCACCGCGGTGCTCAGCAGTTTGACTCCGATGCAGCCCGAGCTGATGCATGGCACCACCGCTCCGATGCCATCACTTCGCTAGCCGCCTTTGTGGGTGTCAGCCTGGCCATCTATGGTCCGGACCTGTTTGGTTGGCCGCAATTGGTCATTGCCGACGAAGTGGCAGCCATTTTGGCTAGCGGCGTTATTCTCTTGACGGCCAGGTCGTTAATCATCCCTGCCATGCGTGAGTTGCTCGATGCGGCCACGCCCGCGATGGCCACGCGCATTGCTACCCTGGTCAGCCAGGTCGAGGGGGTCGAAGATGTCGAGCAGGTTTTGGTTCGCAAGAGCGGCACCGGGTTCTTGGCCGATATGCATATGCATGTCCCGGGTGAACTCAGCGTCCAAGTGGCCCACGATTTGACTGGCAAAATCAAAGCCATGTTACGGCAAGAGATCCCCAGCCTGGTGACGATCCTGATTCACGTAGAACCAGCCGTCCAGGCCGGCAGCATCGTTACCAGCAGTAATGAAACTGGCTAAATTTTCAATCATAGCCCACAGCCGCCTGCCTGCATTGATCTGGCACGCCTGTCGCAAAACGCTACATACCGCGGTGTAGCTCTGTAGTTTTTTGCAACGCGCCATTTCGGCGTTTCGCGAAAGTTAGATGGGGCGAGTTATCCGACAATATTCTGCGGACAATATTTTCGCGATGGATTTCCAGGGAATATCGAGAATTCTTGA
>JADLDX010000625.1 GCA_020846515.1 Pirellulaceae bacterium | reverse complement strand
TTACTGGCAACTAGGCGGTTGGACGGCGCCGCGCATGCAAGCGGCCCGTTATCGAGCGCTGCATGACGGCTATTGGGTCAAGTGGGATGATCTGAATCAGCGCGGCCTGGAGGATTGGAAAAGCGATCCGGACATCGGGCAGCTTTATACGCAAGCCGCCGGTCTGGCTCACTTCTTTTTGGACAAACGCTTTCCACCGCTAGGCAGTGAGGAAGCCAACAGTGAGCAACCCAGCTTCAGTCAAGACGGACAGGCAAAGGACACTCCATCTGATGCTACCGGAGTAAACGACACCCAAGCCATGGCTGCGCGCGCGGCAGAGCAACGCTTGAACACTTTTGATGCGGAAGACTCGCGCGCTGAGTTTTTTCAAGCCTTGGTGGCGGTATATCGGGGCGAGAAACCGTCACAGCGCTTGCTGGAAATCCTCGGCGGTAATGATGCTCAACAGGATTACGTACATTTTCTGTTGGTTCGCGATCGTCACCTATTAAGCATGGCCGGACCGGGCGGGGCAACTGGTACTGGTTCATCCGTCGCAGCCAGCCCCAACAACCTCACGAACTCAACCGATCTCACCGATTTGGTGTTGTGCCACAGTCGGCTCAGTCAATCGGCCTGGCAGGCCGTTGGTCAATGTAGAGAGCTGCGATGGTTGGACGTGTCGATGAGCAACGTCACGCCGAAAGACTTGGCATGGCTCGGCCAAATGCGGCAGCTTGAGCGGCTGAGCCTGGAGGACACAAACATAGATGCGTCGGTCATGACGCTGATTGGCCAGTTACCGAACTTGAGAGAGTTAGATCTTTCACTCTGCGCCGTCGATGATCAAATGCTGGCGATGCTTGGTAAACCTGGCAAGCTCGAGCAACTCTGGTTGGATGGGACACAGATTGGACCGCCGAGCGTCCGCTGGTTGGAAGCGTTGCCGAAACTGCAGCAAGTGTCAGTCGGACAAACCAATATTCCAGAGGGAGCAGCCGCCGCGCTGAATCAATCATTGCAGCGGGCCACGTCGCCGCGTGTCATCAGGGACTAACGAAACTCCCGAGCCAATTCGACCATGGGTTTGGGCAAGCTGGAACGATTACAGAGCCTGTTTCACATAACCCAATTCGGTAATCACCGTGAGCATCTCTTCGTAAGTGATGTAGCGACGGCGATTTTGAAGCTTGTAATTGTCAATGGTTTCAGCCAGTTCGCGAGCGGCGGGCGATAGTCCGTAATGAGTATTGCCAAATTGCCGGCGCTCGATCACGCCGCTGGACGGGGCTGCGGATTGTCTTCGGTCAACGAAATCGGTAGGCACTTGAGGTTCTAACGCTGCTGACATCCGGCTGCCCTTTGGGAGAAAAGGAACGGAGAGAAATCCACCGCACCCAAACCCTACCTTACGATTACGCGTTATGCAAACCGGGCACGCTAACGGTCAGCGGGGATTGGTATGACCAACCAGCACAGCCGGAATCTTCGAATCAATAGGATGTTCCAACAATCGGTCGAGTTCCGTTTGCAAGCGCAGAGCCGTGTTGAGGTTAGGGTTGTGCTGCAGCGCGCGACCTAAGCACAGGCGGGCTTCGACCAGATCGCCCAATTGATATTGAACCTCTGCGAATTCGTACAACAGATTACTTTGGTCCGCCGGGACTTTCGGGGTAGCGTTTCGCAGATAGACCAAAGCCGCGTCGCGCTCTCCCATATCGGCCAGCGCTTGACCGCGCAGCAGGTAAGCCCGCGGAGGCATTTGGTTTTCCGAGCGTTGGTCGGTCAAGCGGTCGAGCGTCGCCAAAGCGCGTTGGGGACGATGCGAAAGTCGATACAGTTCGGCGACTGTTACTTGAACCTCTGGCCAATCCGGTCGATACAGTAGGGCTCGTTGGTAACAATCGATCGCTTCTTCTAACTTGCCGTCGGCTCGCAGTAGGTCGGCCTTCAGAGCCCAAGCGGCTGGATTGTTGCGATGTGTTTTCAGCGCGGCATCGGCTTGTGCTTGCGCATTGGTGAAATCTTTCTGCTCCAGGTACATTTGTCCCAGTCTCACCAACAGTTCAGGATTGGAACCGCTCAGTTCGACGGCCTGGACCATGTGACGAGTGGCCAAGACATGTTCACCGCGTTGCCACAGAACTTCGGAATAGCCCCACTGGGCGCGTTCATCGTTGGGGCTTTGTCGGAGCGCATCGACGAACAATTGTTCGGCTTCACCGAATTTGCGCTGCTGGAGGGCATCCGCACCACGTAGAGACAGCTCCCGGGCGTAGGGCACCTTGGATTCCCGATCGCGCAGTACGCGACAACCCATGGTAGTCGTGCATGAGGTCAAGCACAGCCACAAGCACAGAGTTCTGAGCAGCTTTAGGCCAGTGGCGAATGTCCGGCTTGGCACGTTGGGCTTCTATGCTCAAGTGTTTCTATTGGCAATCCTTCGGGTACAATGCGGCGATGGTAGCGAATTCGGCCAGACCGACGCTAGGTCGTTCTTCGCATTTACCCCCCAATTACTGGTAGAAGGTTCTGGATTCCGTCGCATGCCTAAACAGTACACAGGCCTTGGTTTAACACTATTTTACCCAGATTCTTGGGCAATCAACGAGGAAGCCTCCGGTGAGAATCGTCCAGGGATGGCCTTGGAAACCCCGGGTGGCTCGTTCATGTCGATCCATCTCCTCTCACCAGAGCAAGATGCCACTGACGCGATCGAGGAGGCTGCCGAGGCGATGAACGCCGAGTACGAGGACGTGGAAAGCGAAACGTACGAAGTGGACATTGCTGGTCAATTGTGCATTGGCACCATTCAACGCTTCTATTATCTCGATTTCGTCATCACCTCCAAACTGCTGACCGTCGAGAGTGAGAACTCCGTATACTTGATTCAGATTCAAGGTGAAGACCGAGACATGGATCAACAATCAATGGTCTTTGATGCCATTTTGACATCGATGGTTCGGTCCCTCGCCCAGCCCGGTTGATCACGAAAATTCATCCCACCTGCACCGCTCATTCTGCTTTGCTTTTTGGAGCTCCTCCCATGGCGTGCATCTATCGCCGATTCATGACAATCGCTCTATGTCTGGTTCTAAGCTCTTTCGCCAGCATGACCTGCTGGGCCGCCGATGGCCAGCCGCCGATGCTGGTGGGCTTTGGTAAGGTCGAAGTGACGCCCACCGAACCAGTTCGACTGAGCGGATATTCCACCCGCGATAAACCGCATACCGCTGTGGCCGACCCATTGTTCGCGCGGGCGATGGTGCTGACACAAGTCAAAGATCAAGCCTCTGTGTCAGCGATCACGCCTGCGACCACCGGCACGCGAACGTTAGTGATGGTTTCCGTCGACTCGATTGCGATTGTGGGCTCGATGACGCGACAGCTCGAAGAGAAATTGCAAGCGGCCTATGGCCTGGCACGCAGTGACTTTGTTATATGCTCAACGCATTCTCACGCAGCCCCTCAAGCCGCTGGCGGTTTGAACAATATCTTCCGCACGCCGCTCAGCCAAGAAGAGCAAGCGGCCATCGATCGTCATGCTGCCCATGTCCAAGCGGGCATTCTGAAAGCCATCAGTCAGGCAATGGCCGCGCGGCGCGAAGCCACATTAGAACTTGGCCAATCAACGGCCGCCTTTGCGGTCAATCGACGTGTCTTGAAGAATGGATTGTGGACCGGCTTTGGCAAACAAGCCGATGGACCAGTTGATCATCGAGTGCAGTTGATACGCGGCGTATCAAAAGATGGAAAGTTGTTGGGCGCAGCGTTCATGTACGCCTGTCATTGCACAACGCTGGGGCCGGACTTCAATCAAGTAAGTGCCGACTGGGCTGGTCTATCTGCCTCTGCATTGGAGAAGACCCACAGTGACGCAGTGTTCTTGCCAATCATCGGCTGTGGTGCCGATGCCAATCCTGAACCGCGAACTGGTTATGAAGATGCTAAGCGGCACGGCGCGGCGATGGCCAGCAGCATCGAAGCGGCCTTGAAAGGCCAGTGGCAGACGCTCAAGCAGTTTCCGGACGGACATTTTGGCTATGCAGGTTTGGCACCGGAAATGCCGACCCGGGCTGAACTGGAAGCCGCCAAGAACGACCCAAGTGTCACTCGACGTCGTTGGGCCGAATCGATGTTAGCCACTTTGAAAAAGATGGGGCGGTTACCCGAAACGTACCCCGCACCCATTCATACCTGGTCGTTCGGTAAAGATCTGCTCTGGGTTTTCTTGGGCGGTGAAGTGGTCCTGGATTATCAAATTCGGCTGGAAAAGAATTTGCCGGCCGATCGCGTTTGGGTGGCGGCATACACCGACGATGTCTTTGCCTATGTGGCCAGCGAGCGCATGCGAGCCGAAGGTGGTTACGAAGTGGACGCTTCGATGCTGTATTACAACCAACCCGGTCGCTGGCAGTCGGGCACTGAGGAATTGATTGAGCGCCGAGTACGCGAGATCTTCGGCCAGGAGCGCGCCGATGATAAACCAACCACACCCTCTCAAGCTCTGAAGTCGATCCATGTGCCACCAGGGTTTGTGGTCGACATGATGGCCGCCGAACCGCTGGTGAACGATCCGATCAATATCGCGTTTGGTCACGACGGGCGCGTGTGGGTGGCCGAGATGAGCGATTACCCGTTGGGTACGGAGGAGGGCGGGCGGGTACGCTGGTTGCGTGATTCCGATGGTGATGGCACTTTGGACCAATCGCAAATTTTCCTCAGCGGCCTGAACTATCCCAGCAGTGTGATACCGTGGCGCGATGGCGCGATCATTATCACTTCACCGGCCATCTTTTTTGCCGCTGACCGCGATGGCGACGGACAAGCCGAATTGCGCGAAGAGTTACTTCAAGGTATTGCCCAGGCCAATCCGCAACATCGCGCCAGCGGATTTGAAATCGGTTTGGATGGCTGGCTGAATTTTACTTCTGGCGATAACACTCAAGAGTTACACAGCACACGCAATGGTCAGCGGACGAATGTTTCGGGACGCGATGTGCATTGGCAACCCGACACCGGCGTCTTTACGCTGACCAGTGGACATACTCAATATGTTCGTGGCCGTGACGAGTTCAATAACTGGTTCGGTAACGTCAACAATCAGCCGATGTTTCATTACGTCGTGGAAGACCCCTATCGTCGACGTGCGGGGTTAAGTGGCTCAGCGTATCAGCACTTGTTGGATCCACCAGTAGCTCCACCGGTGTTGCCGGCCAGTCGTACCAAAGATCGATTTAACGATCTGCATGCCTTTAATCGTTTCACCAGCGCCTGCAGCAGCATCATTTGCCGCGTGCCGGGCCTGGGCGAAGAGATGCGAGGTGCGGCCTTGGTGTGTGAACCGGTGCATAACCTGGTGGCTCGTTTTCAAGTACACCAGGCTGGCTCGTCTTTTGTTGGCCAACGTTTTGCGCAGGACACGCAATTCGATTTCTTTGCATCTAGCGATCCATTTTCGCGTCCAGTGCGCGTGGTCAATGCACCCGATGGCACTCTCTGGATCGTTGATATGGTGCGTTTGGTCATCGAGCATCCTCAGTGGATTCCCACCGCTTGGCAAGATCAATTGAACCTCCGCGCCGGTACCGGCTTGGGGCGCATCTATCGGGTACGTCGCGAAGATTTCAAGCCCACCGCTTTGCCGCTTACGGACAAGATGAGCGATGACGAATTGCTAAAAACGCTCGCTAGTGATAACGGCGCAGCCCGCGACCTGGCGGCTCAGCAAATCTTATGGCGCAGTACAGCCAGTGCATCTCCAACGCTGGTGCAGCAACTCAAGGCCCTGTTGACTGAGAGCCAGTTGCCCTCGGTACGGGCGCAAGTCCTCGGTACTCTTCAGGGACTGTCACAAGTCGATCAGGCAACTTTGGCCATCGGTCTCAAAGATGCTGACCCACGCGTGCGGCGTTATGCGGTTACTTTGGCTGAGCCCACTTTGGCGGATGCTTCGCCGAACAAGCCTGGCAGTGATTTGAGTGCGTTGGCGAATCTGGCTGGTCAAGAAAAGGATGCCGGAGTCTTACTGCAGTTGGCACTGTCGCTGGGCGGCGCCGCCAACCCAGCCGCTCATGGTCTGCTCGAATCGGTCGCC
>JADLDX010000624.1 GCA_020846515.1 Pirellulaceae bacterium | reverse complement strand
GGTTACCATAAAGACATCAGCTTCAACATCGACCAAATCAAGGTGAATTCGCGTATTGTTCAACCAGGGCAAAAGACCGCGCAGCAGCTTGTCGAAACCACACAAACCATCCGTGACTTGACCAGCTTTGGTCAGAACGGTACCACGGTTGAAATCACTCCGCAGATCACCACCCCAACGGTAAACTTCAGCTTCTTCCGCACCACTGCCACCGCGAACAACAGCTTTACATTCAAGGATGATGGCAACTACCAGTTGAAGTTAACGGCTGTCGATAGCGATGGCGCGGCCACGACGCGCACCGCAGTTATCGCCGTTAAGAACACCAGTCCAACCACCGATATCCTTGGCAAGCCCGTCGGACAAGTGTTGGCTGGCAGCGAAATCGCTTTGTCCGCTATCGGTACAGGCGCACTGCTGGGCGGCAAAGCTACGCTTGACCCAAGTCCACTCGACGCAGCCAGCCTGCAGCATGAATGGAAGGTCAGTTCGCCTGCGGGACAGGTTATTAATACCACAGTAGCTCCGACCTTTAAGTTTACCCCGACCACCGCCGGTACCTATGTAGTCACCAAGACGTCTACTGATCCGCAAGGAGCCAGCGACGTTGACACCGTGACCATCACCGTCAATCCAAAAGTTGTTTTCACACCCGTAGTTGCCCAGTTGAATGCAGTCGAAGGCACGCCTGTCGTGATCGGCTTGGCAAGTGCCTCGTCACCTGTGTCCGATCGCGCCACACGAGGATATGCATGGACCGTTAAACAAGGCACGACCACCGTTGTATCTGGCACTAGCAGCGACATTCGCTTCGTGCCCGCCGACAATGTGCCCTACACGATTGAAGCCACCCTCAGCGACACCTTCAATGTGCCGATTGGACCAGCCCAAACGCTGACCGGCAGTAGCACGATGACCTTTACGCCGCGCGACGCAGCCCCCACGGTGACTTTGTTTGGTCTGGTTGGTAATAGTTTCACCACTCAAGTTGGCCAGTTCACACTCAGCGGTTTAGCATCCGCTACGACTATTGCCCAATCGCAGCTCGATAACGGCAGTGCACTGGCTTTCGTCGTCAGGGACGCTGGCACATTGGATCGTCCGCGCCTGTCGATCAACTGGGGCGATGGTAAGTCAGATCACGATGTCGATCCTCTGGCTAGTGCGCGTCACAAGTTTGAATTACCTGGCACCTACGATGTTCAGCTAACGGCCACTGAATCGAAGAGCAATGCCAAGAGCGGTGTGACCTTCAAATTGGTCGTGACTCCAGTTGCTCCGACGCTCACTATTCCAACAATTGCTCCTACCAATGATGGCCAAAGCGTTACGCTGGTACCGACCATTAACTATGTTGGCTCGCGCAACCCGAATGAAAAGGTAACCTGGTCAGTGGTCGACCCGGCTGGCCAAGTCCAAGCACTTATTGGTCGTGAACCCAAGTTCACGCCACAGCTCAGCGGCACCTGGGGCGCGATAGTTGCGCTGGAGGACGGCTTCGGCAACGTGGTGCGTTCACAAACCAGGTTCACCGTCAACAATGGTGCGCCAACAGGTTTGACAGCCAGCGAAGCTGCTGTGGTCGACGATTCTCTACTACGCACCTACACGGGTAGCGTCAAAGATTTTTCGGCCGATCGCTTGCAAGGTAAGTTGATCGTGCAGAACGATAACAGCGGTTCGCGATTGGAAACGCCAATAGTACTCGAGAAGCAAGGCGCTGCGGACAACACTGGTCTGCAGACGTATGCTTTTAGCGCTAGCCTGGTGCTCACCGAAGCCACTGGCAATGTCGTAACGATTGAAATCGTCGACCAAGATGGTGCGAGCATTACGATTCAACCAGCGCGTGCAACTAGTAGCACCGAAGATTATTCGAACGCGGTTGGATATGGCGCGGCGCAACACGTCGCCACTGGCCCACAACTGGGCGATAAACGCACGACCGACGCAGGGCTACCGACTGGCACCGGCGTGGTTGGCACTGGCGTTGTTGGCACTGGCGACGAAGATGGCGTTACCTTCGCAGGTTTGTTGCCCGGGGGGACAGGTGTACTGACCGCTGATGTGCGCAGTGTTGCGGCTGCTGGAGCACAGATCGACGCTTGGATTGACTTTAATAGCAACAACACCTTCGAAGCCGCCGAACAAGTAGTTACCAGCCAGCCAGTCACGGTAAGCGGCATCGTTAATTTCAATGTAGCTGTGCCAAGCGATGCTAAGAGCGGCCCATTGGTGGCGCGAGTGCGCGTTAGCCAACTTAGCGACGGCACGCTCGGCGCAGCCGGAGTGGCTCAATCCGGTGAAGTCGAAGACTACGCCATCTCGGTTGGCAACATTACCTTCGATCTCGATGCCACTGGTAACTTGCAAGTCACCAGCGCCAGCGATCGACGCGATGTAGTCAGCGTAATCAGCGATGGCACGAGCCTGATCTTTACGCTGGACCAGATAAGCGATGTTACGCTCACAGCCGCATTCACAACAGCGGGTGGAACTCTCGACACGAACGGCAAACGGGTCAAGATTGACTTGAGCAAAGTCACCGGTCAGACTCGTATCAATACCGGCGCTGGCAGTGACTCAATCACAATTGGGCTGGGTAATAACTTGCCTAAGATTACCGTGGATAACAGTTCCACGGCCAATGCGAATACGCCTGATCGTATCGCGTTTACTTCGGTGGCCGCGCTCAATGCAGCCACGTTGGCCTACACCAGTGCAGATGCAGGAGTCGTGACGCTGACTCCCGCAGTCGGTTCGGCGCAACCTGTCGAGTTTACTGGTGGTGCTCAGCTCGATTGGCAAACAACAACAGCCGCTCTAACGTTATCGACCGCCAATGCGCAGTTGGGTTTGAAACTACGCGCAGGTTCTAGCGCGGGGACATTCGAAGCCTTTACTTCCGAGCGAACATTAGTTGCTTTCAAACAACCCACCGAAAGCTTGACGGTACAAGCCACGAGCCTCGACTTGACGCAAGGCTTTGTGGCTCCCATCCGCGCGACTTTTGATACGGGATCCGATGGTTCCATTCAATTGTCAGGGACCATTGATACGAACTGGCTAACCATCCATGGTAACTCGACGCTAGTTGGTCATACTCGCTTGGATTCAGCAGCTACGCCTGTCGACGGACGCATCGAGATTACCGGCAACGTCGACGGTGCATTCGATCTGTCGCTAGTATCTGGTGCAGGCGAAACCATTCTGCATGGTGACATCGGTTCCTCGGCTGGGCTCGCCAGCTTGACTACCGATGCACTGGGCACAACACAGTTCAAAGTTGGTGTTCTGTCTGCCGTCACAACCTCCATCAATGATTCGTTGACGTTAACCGGTGTCACAGCCCTCAGCGGACGCACCTTGCAAGTAGACAAAGGCCTGACATACAACTCCGCTACCGATGGACAACTGGAACTGCGCATCAGTGAGAGTGCCAGGTTCAATCAACCGATGGTGCAAACTGGCGCCGGCCAACTTAGCCTCATGCAAAATGGAACCGGCATCACCACATTGCAGGGTGCGAACACGTTTGCAGGTGATACGACTATTCAACTAGGCGAACTGCGATTGGATGTTGGGGCATCGCTATCGGGCAATGTGATTCTGGCAGGCGGAAAATTGGGCGGTAAAGGCGAAGTCAAAGGCACGACCACTCAAGCTCCAGGTTCAGCGGTTAATCCAGGTGCTTCGCCTGGTATCCTGGCCATCAGCGGCAATTTGCAATTCGCCAACGAAGGTCAGTTGAAGTTGGAAATCAACGGTCTGGCTGCAGGCACCGAGCACGACCAGGTACTGGCCGATGGCATCGGTCAAACCGTCGACTTGGGGCGAGTGAATTTGCTGGTCTCGTTAGGCTACTCGCCCAACTTGGGAGATCGCTTTACGGTGGTACGATTGGCCAATACAACATCAACTCTAATTGGCAGCATGGATGATGCTCAAGGTACCGAAATAGTTGATGGCGACATCTTTACTGCTGGGGGCTATCAATTCGAAGTGGACTATCGTGCCGATGCCGATGGTGATGGTGCATTGAATGATGTCACGTTCTCCGTGATCGACTATGCACGCGACTTCGGCAGCGCACCCGATTCTTATCATACGACCTTCGCCGTGGATGGACCGCGCCATCGATTGGGCAGCGGCCTGTCGCTGGGTGTTCAGGTCGATGCTGAAACCAGCGTTACACCGAGCGAAGACAACGACGGTGTCGCCTTCGGTGATTTGCAAGTGGGCAGCGATGGCACGGTGGATGTGTTTGTGATCAACGATTCGACTGGCAACGGCATGATCGATGCTTGGGTCGACTTTGATCGCAATGGTAGCTTCGATACCAGCGAACGCATCTTCACGGCTCAGCCCGTTTCCGCAGGGTTGAACACATTGCAGTTCAACATTCCCTCATGGGCCGATGTGGGTGTAACGTACGCACGCGTGCGCTTGAGCAGCCTGGGTTATTTACAGCCCACCGGTGAAGCGGCAGACGGCGAAGTCGAAGACTATGCGGTAACACTACTCAGCAATCTCGACCTGAGCGACGCGCCGGGCTACAGTTCAGCTTCGCACATTATCGGTGGACCGTACTTGGGCCAAGTCGTTGATACCGAATCGGTACTCAGTGTCAGCGATGATGCCGTTGAGCTGGCTGACAACGATGGCGTGATCTTCGGTGAAGTCCAAGCCAGCGGCACCGCCTTTGTGCGCGTCGACGCGGCGAACGTTGGTGTCGGTGCAAAGCTAGATGCTTGGATCGACTTCAATGCCGACGGTGATTTTCGCGATGCGAACGAAAAAATCGTCGCCAGTTTGGCTGTGGTTGATGGCCGTAACTTGATCGAGTTTGAATTGCCGGCTGGTACCGTTGCTGGTAACACCTTCGCCCGCTTCCGTATAAGTAGCGAGGGCGGATTGTCCGCGGATTCGCCCGACCTGCCGGCTGCTGATGGTGAAGTCGAAGATTACGCGCTGACTATTCTGCCCACGCGTCCTCAAATCGCTGGCTCGACGTTCGTCACGCTGGTAGATAACGATCTGCTCGTGCAAGACATCGCTGGCTTGTCCGATTCGCTAACTATTCGTAGCGATGGCGAGTTCTTAATCGTGAATGATCCCAACCAGATCATCAGCAGCGATCTCACGCTGGCTCATGGCAGCGGCTCACATACTGTACGCATTCCTCTGGCCGAACTGGCCGACTCGATCATTGTTGATACGGGTGATGGTGACGACAAAGTATCCATCGATTTGAGCGATTCCACTTTGCTTACGAGCTTGACGGTTCGCGGTGGGACAGGAGACGATGAGATTATCTTGGTTGGAGCAGACCAGGCGGGTGTTACCATCGATGTCTCGTCAGTCAATGAGGGAACTATCGACCTGGCTTCAGGTCATACAGTCAATTATCAAGCCGAGTCGATCGATGCTCAGTTGACGATCGATGACCTGACGATCGACTATAGCGCGGCGGACGACAGCGTTGAACTCACCCAGACGCCTTCAGGCATCGCTCTCAGCAACCAAGCGGCGAGCCTCTTCCGCTTTGCATCCCCAGGCCGTCTTGTCTTGAACACTGGCGATGGAGTGGACACGATCCGCTTGGATAGCAACGGCTTAGTTGGCGATGGCGGCTCGGTCGCGTTCATCACGTTCGATATGGTGATCGATGCAGGCGGGCAACTGGGCGATGAGCTCGAGATCATTAACTCATCCGACACGCTGGGTGACGATGTCTCGATCACCAGCGACTCAATCGCATCCACAGGTACTCACGAGCTGTTCGGCAATGGTAGTTCGCTCAACTACTTCGGCTTGGATAACCTGCAACTTGACTTGGCTACGGCCAACTCAACCGTGCTGCTCAATGTCGACGAACTGGCCACCACAATTGAACTGAACATGGCGGCTGCGCCTGGCAATGATTTGAAAGTGGTAGGTAGTGCGTTTTGGGATAGTCTCAGTGTCACAGCCATAACACCAACTGAATCAGTGATTGAGCTGGAGTCCATCGACACAACCGTGCCAACAATCACCATACGCAATGCGGACCGTTTGGATCTGTCGACGCTGGCCATTGATAGTGTCAGTCTGACCTACAGTGATGCTGCCGAGACAATAACCGTAGCTGATTCAGGACTTGCACAAGTGACGCAAGTGAGCACGTCGGCGGTGGGCGGAGCTATGCTGCTGCTTAGCAACCCGGCTACAGCCTTCACACTCACGGCGGGTAACAGCGCGGCTGATGTGGTGGTTGTCAGTGGTTTCGGTTCCAACTTTACGGCCGCAGTGGCTGTCAATGCTGCAGAAGCCGCTGACGAAGTGCGCTGGCGAGCCCCAAGCACCGATTTAGCTGGATTATCGCTCGCTGGCGGAGCGATTTTACTTGACACCGATGCAATTTCGATCGCGAACGAAGTGCGTCTGGCAGGCCCCGTCACGCTGGCTCAAAACATAAGCTTGACTGCTGACCAAGTGATCTTCGAAGATAGTATCGTCAGTAGTGCCTCTCAATCGCTAACGATCACTGCGGCTCAAATCGAAATGCATGGACCGGTCACGCTAGGGGCACTGCAAGCCCAAGCCCACGCCACTGTGACTGAAGATCAGTTGCTGCAGTTCATACTTGAAAGCGACATTACCGCAACGGGGCAGGTGGATATTCAACTGCCACTGATCATCAGCGGCGACATCGTTGTATCCGGTTCGTTACTGGAGTTCGATGCGATTGACGCTGCGGAGGATTTGGCTGATGGGTCGACCGCTGGACTATCGTTGCATGGCCCAGCGCGTCTGCGAGGCGAAGTCGGTAGCAACTTTGCGATCACTACCTTAGATGCTCAAGCTCTTACCATCGCCACTGGTTCGATTCGCACATTGGGCCAACAAACGTATGCAGGCGCCGTCGTACTTGCAACCGATGTAACGCTTGACGGCCCAGCTGATTTCGCTGGCCCCATCAGCGGCGGCGCAGCTTTGACGACTGTCGGTGAAATCACGCTGCGTGGCGTCAACACTTTCCAAGGTCCAATGATCGCTGCAGCGGGCATCTTGAACGTAGTGGGCACTTTGAGCTCGAATGTGATTGTTGGCAATGCAACGCTAACGGGCAATGGTCACTTACAAGGTGACGTGACATTAGAGGCAGGGGGCTGGTTGATGCCCACACCGCACAGCAGTACCTGGCTGAGTATCGATGGCACTTTGGCCTTCGACAGTGAAGCAGGTTTCGTACTCAGTGGCGCGGATTCCAACACGCTGGGCCGAGTGAATGCTCACCAAATCGACTTGAATGTTGCCAGCCTGTTTGATGAACTGGCCTTCACTCCTACCCTTGGTCAGAAACTGTCCTTCATGCACGCGTCCGTACTAAACGGACAGTTTGCGGATGTTCAGTCGCAGGAGTTTTTGAGTGTTGGTGGAACGGATGTGCTGGCCGAATACCTGGCTGAGCCATCGACGGGCTCCGAATTCGTACTAACTGGTTATGGTGATGGCGATTATGGTGACGCACCCTTTGATTCTCTCAAGTCAGAAGTAGGGGCCGCGCATCGCGCCGTCGGTCCCCTGTTGGGCTCGAGCCGCGGCAGTGAAAGCGATGGCTTCACTGGCGACCTGCAAGACGATGGCGTCCAAGTGCTCAGTCCGCTGATGGTTAGCAGCACGAACGCCACACTGGGCGCAGTCTCCGTCACTGCTTCGGCCGCCGCTAAACTGGATGCTTGGATCGATTTCAATCAGGATGGTGATTGGGATGATGTGGGCGAACAGATCTTCGTCAGTCGTCTATTGAGTGCGGGCGCGAATACGCTCAGCTTTACCATACCCAGCGGTGCAGCCTCAGGCGATAGTTATGCAAGGTTCCGCTTGAGCAGTGCTGGGGCCTTGGCTCCAACGGGTATTGCGCTCGATGGCGAAGTGGAAGACCATTTGTTTACTTTCACCAGCTCGACCACGACCGCCGCGCTGACACTGTCCATTGGTGGTGCTGCCACGGATATAGCGATCGAATCCGGTCAATTGGTCGTCCGCATGGGCGGACAGATCGTATCGCGTATGCCTGTCAGCGCTGTTGGTTCGCTGATCATTGAAGGTGATGGCCAGAACAACTCCGTGTCGATCGATGCTAGCGCAATACCCGTCGGCGGATTGTGGGTGCGAGGCAATGGTGACGGTGACTTTGATACGCTCAGCGTTCGGCAATCGTCCGGTGCAGTTACCCTGCTTACGCATGACTTCGTGAATGCTCACGATGGTTCGGTCATCGTGGATGGCAAAACGATTCACTACACAGGACTGGAACCAATCTTCGACACGGCCGTTGCCAGTGAGCGAGTGTTTGCCTTTGGAGATAGTGACGACATCGTCACCCTGAGCGACGCAGGCATCGCCACCGATGGGATATCGCGATTGACGAGCGTCGATTCCAGCGAAGCAGTTGACTTCACCAATCCATCAGCTTCGCTGACACTTGATCTCGGTGAAGGCGATAACCGCTTGATCATCGGCAATTTCGATAGCGGATTGACTGTGCCGACTACCTTGCGCTTTGGCAGTGGCACGGATCAACTGCTGGCCGTCAGCGGCGATTTGAATCTCAGCGGCAAGGACATTCAAAAAACGGATGGCCAATTGAATGCTAATGGACGCGCTGTCGGTACAGGCTTTACAACCAGCGGTGGCTTTGCACTCAGCCTCACAGAAGGCGCTCAGTTCAGCGCCGCAATTACCTTTGGCAACACAGGCGGCGTTCGCTTGGGTGATGCAGCCACGGATGTATTTGACTTCACTGGTGGTCTGACCAATATCGCTGGACCAACCACTCTCAATGGCCTTGTGCGAACTCAAAACAAGCCTATCGTTCTGAGCGATGTTACCTTGGTAGGCGATACATCCTTGGCCGGGTCGACGATAACTCTCGGCGATGTGAACGGTATTGGTAACCTGGTGCTGACTGGCAATGTGATCCTGAACGGCTCGATCGATATCGATGGCATCCTGACCATCAATGGCACGTTGACTCTCGGCACGAGCGTCAGTTTTGCCACTAAGGGCACGACCGTCTTGTCGAATGCTGTTCAGGGCGGTTTCGATATCATCAATGCCGGTTCAGGTACACTGCGTTTGATGAATCAAAACTTTGCGGGACAGTTGATCGCTGAAGCGGGTACTGTCGCTCTGCCCAATGGTTTTGCGGGTCAGTTGCTCGTCGACGGCGGCTCGGCCGAGATCGCTGGCTCATTCGCCAATAGCATTACGGCGTCTGCAGGTGTGTTGCGAATTGGTAGTGGCATCGGCTCGGCATCGCTCAGTGGTAATCTGCTACTGAGCGACCTGGCAACCCTCGACATGCAGATCAATGGCACGGTGGCCGGTGTGAGTTATGATCAACTGGTCATTGCGGGCACAGATCGCATGGTAAACATGAACGAGGCTACGTTGGCACTCAGCCTTGGCTTTACGCCTGCTGTTGGCAGTAGCTATACGTTGCTGAACCTGCTTAGCCCCACATCGACGATCATCGGCCGACTGGCTGGCCTACCACAAAACAGCATCATTCAAATTGGTAACTCGCAGTTCACCATCAACTACGCTGGCGGTGACGGAAACGATGTAGTTCTCACAACTCTCGCCCTTGCTGAGTTGGATTTTGGCGACGCGCCATCGTCCTACGGCACCCAACTGGCCGATGATGGTGGGCGCCACCTGGCCACAGGTCCAACTCTAGGCACGAATCGCGACAGCGATGTGGATGGTTTGTCGACAGATCAGGCCGATGGCGATGATGTCGACAGCCTATCGACAGGTAACACCGTCAAGGATGAGGACGGAGTAAGCCAGAGCACAGCTTCCGGTGCGACTGCTGCATTGAATGCCGTAGCTGGTTCGACGAACACCTGGTCCGTCAATGTCCAGAATGCGCCGACAGGTGCCAAGCTGGATGCGTGGATCGATTGGGACGGCAGCGGCACTTTTGACGTCAACGAACGTATCGCCACTAGCCAGTCAGTCGTTAACGGTAGCAATCAAATAACGTTTGTGGCTCCTAGCGAAAACGCGATTGTCATTGGCTCCACTTATGCGCGTTTCCGCTTGAGCACCAGTGGCGTTGTTTCCCCTACGGGATTGGCACTGGACGGAGAAGTAGAAGACTATCTCATCACGACCACTCAGTTCAACGATCTGCCTACACTTACATTACCTACCAATCCACTTACGCTTGAAGAGGACACGCAGAACGCCTTTTTGCTATCGGGCGTAACCACCGGCGGTGAAGATGAACAACTTCAGTTGACGGCTGTTAGCTCCGATCCATCCCTGTTCACGGTGGGCGAAGCCAGCCTGTCGGCCTCTGGTCAAGCTCAATTGGCACTGGTGGCTACGTCCAATGCCACGGGATCTGGCGAAGTGATTATAACCGTGCGTTCGTCTGGGCCAGATCAACTGTTTGACACCAACGATGATCAGTTGACGATCGCGACGATTGCCGTGAATGTCACTCCGGTGAACGACACACCCACAGGCTATGCCGAGACCGTGTTTCTTGCCTTGCCCGAGAATGCCGGCGTGCAATCGATTCAGTTGACCGACGTAACCGCCGGACCGCTGGAGTCCGATTCGGTAACCATGCGGGTGACGACCGACAAACCGGGCATGTTCAAGAGCCTGAGTATCACACGCGACGTTGAAGACGCAACCCAGGCCAGCTTGGATTTGGAGACTGGGTTGAATCAACGCGGTACTGCGCTGGTCTTTGTCACGATCGACGATGGCACGCTCACGGCAACGCAAACGATCACCGTACAAGTGACCGAGCGTAACGACCCACCCACGCTCAATGTTGCGCCCACAGTTGTGCTGGATGCAGGCACGACCAGTTACGCACTAAACTTCAATGGCGTGGGCGCAGGCGCGGACGAAACGCAGACAGTGAAAGTCACTGCCTTTGAACTTAGTACGCTGGGAGCGATCGAAGTCACGCCCACTGTTACCTATCAGACGGGCAGCGCGACAGGCACCTTAAACGTGTCCTTCGCAGCCAATTCGAGCGGCAATGTTAGCCTGTTGCTGGTCGCGCAAGACGCTGGACCCGACGGTGTCTTTGGTAACCAAGACGATGCCAGCACCACGCAAACGATTGAATTCGTTCTGAACAATGCACCAACTTTAGATTCGATAGCCACGCGCAATGTATTGCTGAGCGCCGGCGCTCAATCGATTTCACTTATGGGCCTCGCCGATGGCGACGCAGGTCAGACTCAGTCGCTGCGCGTCAGGGCGGCCAGTAGCAATCTATCCACCGTCGATAACTTAGTTGTCGTATACGACGAAGCGGTCTCCGCCGCGACCGCGCAGCTCCACTTCACGCCTATTGCCTTGGGATCAGCAGTCGTGACCGTCAACGTCACCGATGCTGGTTTCGATGGCCAGCTTGATACAGAGGACGATCGCACTACCTCCCGTGAATTCACAGTCAACGTAGCTGACACGCTAAGTGGTTGGCACAATTCGGCAATGCCACAGGACGTCAACGGTGACGGACTGGTCCTGCCGATCGACGTGTTGCTCGTGGTAAACGAGCTCAACGCGCAAGGTTCAGGTGCGTTGCCAAGTCGCTCGAACCATGAGCCTCCTTATTTGGATGTTGATAACGACGGCTTGTTGCGACCGCTGGATGCACTGCTAATCATCAACGAGATCAACCTGCGCACAGCCGGCGAAGGCGAATTGTCAGTTCAACTGGCTCAAGTCCAACAGCGCTTAACCAACGCAGTCGACGCCGTCTTTAGCGATCAAGCCGTCCCCATGTACGATGACTATTGGCTACCAACTCGATCGAAGAACGCAGGTGATGCCTGCCCCATGGACGATTTTTTTGGCGAGGACTGAATCGGAAAAGGGGTCAGGTCTCATTTACCGGCCGT
>JADLDX010000623.1 GCA_020846515.1 Pirellulaceae bacterium | reverse complement strand
TGACCGGTAGTGCCGTTTCAATCAGCAACAATGTCGTTTACCGAAATTCAGTCGCGGGCATTCAGGTTTCGGCTAACCAAACCGACAGTATCTCGAACAACACGATCGTCCAGGTAACTGGGGATGCCATCCGACTGTCGGCCGGTGTTAGCAATGTAAAGATCAATAGCAACATCCTTCAAGTTCAGAGCGGATTTGCATTAAACGTACCCGCCACATCCATCGTCGGCTTAGTGGTCGATAACAATATCCTTTCGACCAGCGGCACTGGCAAACTGGCCAGCTATGCCTCGATTGAGATCACTACGCCAGAGCAGCTGCGTTACGTAACGGGTCTAAATGCGAATGGACAGGTAAGCGATCCCAAATTCATCGACGCAGACGGAGCGGATGATCTACTGGGCAACTCCAGAACTCCAGTGGGTTCAGCCATCTATCGTGATGATACGGACGCGGTGCGAAGTGGCATCTGGAATTCTGTTTCCAGTTCATCAGCACTCAACGGCGGTTACCTCACCAATGCCAATGGCACGGGCGACGACACGCTGACCTGGCTGTTTACGGGCCTAACGCCTGGCCAAACCTATCAAGTAGCCGTATCGGTCCCCAGCAATGGTCTCAGCAATTCACAACTGCCCTTTCAAGTATTCGACGGGCAGACGCTGAGCGTAAAAATAGATGGTCCCACTGCCGCAGGGTTCGGCAGTTTTGTAGAAGGCTTAGTGAACTATCGCGTACTGGGTTATTACACACCCGCAACTTCAACACTTTCCGTACGGCTGAGCGATGGCGTCCGCTTGCCTAGCGGTTCGCTGGTGATGGGAGACGCCGTACGCCTCCAAGCCATAGTGGGCGATCGTAGTGCGGATGATGATTTTCATCTTCGATCCGATTCTCCAGCCATCGATGCCGGCGATCGCGCGTTTTACTACTCCATCGAACCCTATCCAAACGGTGGCCGCATTGATGCGGGTGCCTATGGCAACACGACGGAAGCAACACTCTCGAACTCGCCTGGCATCCAGGTGTTGTCTCCTGGCGGCCTGGAAAAATGGGAGCAGGGCAGTACGAATGGGATCTTGCTTCGCAGCCATGGCTTGACGAATCAAGATCCCATAGCCCTCATCAATTCCGGCGGGACGACCACTGGCCGTTATCTGACGGATCGCTACCGCGTCGGAGGATCAACCGCCACGCTGACAGCGGCCATTGATTTAAGTCAGTTGTCTGCCGCAGCGCCCTTGGGCGTCTATCAAACCTATGCCGTTGCTACCAGCGGTGTGGGCGCAGCGCTCAGATACCAGATTCCTGTGCCAGACGGTGACTACTCGCTACGTTTGCATTTCGTCGATCCGACCTCCACGGCGGCCAATCAGCGCAAGTTCGATGTCCGTTTGCAGGGCAGTACCGTCCAAAACGACTTGGACATTTTTGCTGTGTCCGGCGCGGTACGACGGGCGACCACGCTCACGCAGAGTTTATCGGCCGCAGGGGGTAACGGAGTAACACTGGAACTGGTCAACAAAACATCCAATCCGGCAGTGATCTCGGGCATTGAACTCTTCAAGGTCATCGCAGGCGGTACCGTCGATGCCAAGGTGAACTTAGAGAGTTCTGTGGACGATGGCGTAACTTGGACCAGCATCGCCACGAACGTCGCCTTGGATCGCCACGGTGATGCAAACTTCAATTGGATTATTCCGGCGGATTATCCAACGAGCAATCAAGCACGCGTGCGCGCCATTTCGACCAGCCAGCCTGCTGTGGTCGACAGCAGCGATGGGAACTTCAAGATTGTCTCCAGCGGCAATCGCTTCTACATCAATGATGGCGCGACTAGCGGTGATGAGTTCACCACCGCAGTTGGCAACGATGCCAACAGTGGCAGATCGCCCCATGAACCGATGGCTTCGCTGAGTGCCTTGCTGGAAGCCTACGATCTGGATGCCGGCGACACTGTCTACGTCGATTCCGGAAACTATGCATTAGCGCGGAATATCATTATCGATGCCCAAGATGCAGGCTTGCGTCTTCAAGGCCCGCTGACAGGGACAGCTTTGTTTAATCGCGGCAACACTTCCAGCGGCGCTTATGGGATCGAACTACGAAATGCTGATGGGACCCAGATCGACCATTTACAATTAACTGGCGGTGAGTACGGCATTTATGCTGGCTCGACCAGTGACAGTGACAACTTGTCGATAGCGGGCAACACTGTCTTCAACAACTCAGTGGCCGGCATCTACCTGGAAGCTAGCAACGACCAGATCAGTATCCAAGGCAATCGCGTTTATGGCACCCTGGGTGGCGTTGCGACCGACGAGCATTCCACGGCAGGCATCCAAACGCAAGGTACTGGTCTCGTTATTGCAGATAACGAAGTCTTTAGTGGCAGCGGCCGGGGTATTCGAACCACGGGCGCATCCACCGTTATCCAAGGCAACACGGTCTCCAGCCATGATCGCGGCATTGATTCAGCCAATGGAGCCATGATTGTCAGCAACACGCTGACCGCCAATGTCATTGGTATCTTAGCTACTCAATCCATTATCGATTCCAACACGATCAGCGGCAATGCGAGCAGCACGCAAGGGATTCGGGCGCTTACCAATTCAGTCGTACGCAATAACACGGTCTCCGGCCAGCAAACTGGTATTGATGCATCCACATCGCAGGTCGAGAAGAATTTGCTGGTGGATAACTCTCAAACAGGATTGCGGATTGCGGGTGGTTCAGCAACTGGCAATACGATTCGCAACAGTGTCACTGGACTCTTGTTGCCCACGCAATCCTCGGGCAATGTGACCATCGCGAACAATCTACTGGTCAACAACTCCCTGCGCGGTGTGCTCAATCAGAACGACGCTACCGGGGCCATTAACTTTGAAAACAATACGATTGTTCAGCCTACCGGTTCCGCCATCGAGCTCAATGCCTTCCGCAACTATCTGCGTCTGAAGAACAATGTCATCGCCTCGGGCGGTGACTTCGCGATCAAGGACGCACTCGATAGTCAGCTTGGCTTTGAGAGCAATTACAACTTGTTCTTTCTGACCAACACCGCCAGCCTGGCCTCGTGGCAGGGACAAACAATTTCGTCGTTAACCGAATGGAGTAATTTGGTTGGACATGACCGTCAGAGCATTTCCAGTAACCCGTTGTTCACCAACCCGATTGCAGGTGATTACTCTGTCCAGAGTGGCTCACCGACTATTGATGCCGGTGATCCGAACTCGACGTTTCTACGTGAGCCATACCAACATGGTAACCGCATCAACCAGGGGCATACCGGCAACACTGAAGGGGCAAGAGCATCGGCGCCGCGCACGATTCAGGTCGTATCGCCTAATGGAAGTGAGAAACTGCAGGCGGGACGATCGACCACGCTAGTGGTCACCACTTCGGGCTTGTTGAACCAACAGGTGATCACGCAGGTGAACAGTGGCGGAGCTGTCGCTGGCAGTTTCCTTGCCGATTCGTTTCGCACCAGTGGTCTATCAGGGTTTACCTATACGGGCAGCGTTGACACCAGCCCTATCAGCGATCCACCACCGGACAGCGTCTTTCGCAATTACGCGGCAGCATCCTCAGCCGTGGCGGGCAATTCGCTCACCTACCATGTGCCACTTCCCGATGGCAGCTATTCCATACGCTTGTTCTTCTTGGATCCGTCCAGCACTCAGGCTGGAGTGCGACGATTTGATGTCCGCCTGCAAGGCGAAGTGGTCGATGCAGCGCTGGACCTATTCGCGACCAGCGGCGGAACGCAACGCGTGGTGGCCCGCAGTTATCCGTTGGTGATCACCGGTGGGCAGGGTGCACAATTGAACCTGACCAACGTTATCGGCCAGGCGATACTCTCAGGCATGGAGATTGTGCAGAACAATCCAATGGGATTGGCGGCCCCAACGGTGAACCTGCTAGGGTCAGTGGACAATGGACTCAACTGGATATCGATCGCGACCAATGTACCCATCAATCGCTATGGCCAAGCTACTTATGTATGGAACCTTCCGGTTGATCTCATTCCAGGGGCGAACTTCCGCGTTCGAGCGACTTCCGCACAGTTGGGCGAATTGACCGATGACTCCGATCGGAATGTGCAAATCGCTCGAGCTGGCCAAAACTTCTACATCAACGACGCTTACACTGCTGCTGATAGCTGGACCACTGCCCCAGGCGACGACGCGAACGACGGAAAATCGCCTGATCGACCGATGCGAACATTGGCGACTTTGCTGGATGCTTACGATCTAGACCCCAACGACGTAGTCTACGTCGACAACGGCACTTATGCACTCCTGCGCAACGTCCTGATACAAGCGGATGATGCGGGAGTTCGTATCACTGGTTCAGCAACCGGCCAGGCCACGCTCCATCGCGGCTATTCGTTCTTGAGAAACAGCAATGGTGAAGGGCACAACACGATCCAGTTGCAAAATGCAGACAACGTGACACTGGCCAACTTAGTAATCACCGGTGGCTACAACGGTATCTACGCACCGCTGGCATCCGATAATGACAACGTAACCATTACAGGCAGTACGATTACCGCCAATCAATCTCGGGGCATCGCTTTCGAAAATTCCAACGATGGAGCCGTGATCCAATCCAATCTGGTTTTTGGAATCCCCGCTGGTGACGCGTTCGATAATCAGAACGTAGGTATCGAGTATCTGGCAGACAATGGCCAGATTCTAAGCAACACCGTGCGCAATCATGCGCAAGTCGGCATCTCTAGTGTCCCCACCGTCAATACGATTGGCTTAGTCATCCGAGGCAATGACGTTTTCGGGAACAGCACGGGCATATTGGCCAATCGTGGCATCAGCACCTCGCCCATCCTGGTCGATCAAAACATTGTCCATGATAATATCCAGCGCGGCATCGAAGCGTTTAACCAGGTCATAGTCAGTGGCAATACAGTTTATGGTCATACCGGCACAGACAAAACGGGAATTTTTGCTGACAGCGGCGTTGAAGTTTTTGGCAATATCGTGCACTCGAATTTCGAAGGCATACGTAGTTCATTCCCGAATGTCCACGACAACCGCATCTACAACAACTCAAGCGTCGGCCTGACGGTCCTCAATGCCGGTTCGGTGCGTCGTAATACGGTCTATTCGAATTCGACTGGCATCGCCACAAAGTCCGGCTTCGATGGTGATTTGACCAACAATCTGGTGTACGCCAACGCCAACTTCGGTGTCGACATCCAATCACCTGGCAGCACACAAAAGGTGCTGGTCGGCAATTCGATTCTGCAACTGGTGGGCGACGCGGTTCGTATTATCAATTCTTCTAATTCGTTACTGACCAATAATATCGTGGTTGTCCAAGCTGGGACAATCGTGAACATCGACACGAGCAGCCAGACCACATTCCGCAGCAATCACAATTTACTTTATGCATCAACTATTGGTGGACGCATAGGCGTGTGGGGCGGAGTGGCTCGAGTCGCGCTGGCGGATTGGCAGACTGCATCGGGCCAAGACATTTTGTCCGTTGCAGCCGATCCACTGTGGGTCGATGTCGATGGTCAAGATAACCGACTAGGGTACGGATTGGTGGACGGGACATTCCGCGATGGTGGTCCCGATGACAACTTTACGTTGCAACGACTCTCGCCCGCTATCGACCGTGGTATCGCGACAGTTTTAAATCCCGCCGACGCCAAAGGCCGACAGCGATTAGATGACCCAGGCGTGACCAATAGCATCACCAGTGGGTATACGACCAACGTTTTGTCGACGAGCCTGTTTACCGCTACCGGCGTCGCCCAAAACTGGCGCAGCTCGAACACCAGTTTCGCTTACACACTACCGTTTGCATTCAAGTATTTCGATACGACCTATACCAGTTTATTTGTCTCGACCTCTGGTTTCTTGCAATTTGGAAACTCAACCAATGCAGGGGCCACGACCAATTCAACGCTCGAACTTTCCAGAGCCATACGCATTGCCGGCCTATGGGATGCTTTGAGTACAACGGCCACCGGACGCGATATCTATGTCGATACGTCGATCGCTGATCAGGTAAAGTTCCGCTGGCAAGCGGAACTGGCCGTCGGCCAGACGGTTAACTTCGCCATTGTTCTGTTCGCCGATGGTCGAATTCGCTTTGACTACGGACCTGGGACGGCGTTTCAACTCTCACCTACGGTCGGTATCTCCAGTGGCAATCGCTTTACCTATCAACTATTGGCCGCATACGACTCTATCGCTGTGCTAGCTTCAGCGCGTTCGGTGGAGTGGATCCCTCAGAGTTCAATCGTGGACCTCGGCGCTTATGAGTTTCGCGGATCGAGTCTGGATGTTCTACCGGTCACGGTCTTGGGTAGTACGCCTGGTGCGGTGCACGATTCGGGCCTGATCCTGGCAGAAATATCGCAAATCAAGCTACTGCTTAGCGAGCCGCTTGAGCAAGTCGGCGCTCTTTCAAGTTCACTGTTCGAGCTGCGCAGTGACGGAGGCAAT
>JADLDX010000622.1 GCA_020846515.1 Pirellulaceae bacterium | reverse complement strand
GCCATCCAAACGGCTCTCAAACGCTAGAGTAAGGAGTAAGGAGTAAGGAGTAAGGAGTAAGGAGTACGGAGTAAGGAGAACCAAGAACCAAGAACTAAGAACTAAGAACCAAGAACCTGTGTTACACTAGTGTGCTCACGAATTGCTCGAATCACTTGCATCCTCAGGCAATGCTCACTGGGGTTGATTTTCGCTTTGGAGGCCGATCATGATCAGACTTCGAATGGCGCTGTGGACTGTCGCTTTGAGGACTGTCACGTTGAGGACGGTCGCTGTGGGACTCGCAACGGTAGGCAGTTATCTGACTGCGGCTGACGACCCGACGCAGCGGAGCGTGGCAGGGCTGACCTTACGGGTCGACCCGGCACTGGAGATCGAAGCGGTGGCTGGCCCTGATTTGATCAAGTGGCCAATCGTCGCCGATTGGGATTCGGCGGGTCGTTTGGTGGTGGCCGAATGCGGTGGCGTCAGCAAACCGCTATCTGAACACAACAAGCAGCAACTTCATCGCATTGTGCGTTTGGTCGATACCAATGGCGATGGCACGTTTGATAAACGCATCGTGGCCGCTGATAAGTTGGCCTTTCCCGAAGGCGTGCTGTGCATCGGCAACTCGATGCTGGTCTCCACGCCTCCTGAGATTTGGAAATTGACCGATGAAGATAACGATGGTGTGTGTGAAAAGCGTGAGATTTGGTTCAACCCCGGCACGCTGACCGGCTGTGCCAACGACTTGCATGGTCCATATATGGGACGCGACGGCTGGGTTTATTGGTGCAAAGGCGCCTTCGCCGAGCAAAAGCATGAACTGGTCAATGGCAAGCAGCTGACCACCAAAGCGTCTCATATCTTTAGACGTCGTTTTGAAGGCGGCCCCATCGAACCTGTTATGACCGGCGGAATGGACAACCCAGTCGAGATGGCTATCAGCCATACGGGTGAACGCTTCTTCACCAGTACATTTTTACAACACCCAGGCGATGGCAAGCGTGATGGTATCGCGCACGCGATTTATGGTGGTGTATATGGCAAGCAGCACGACGTTCTGAATGGTCATGTGCGCACGGGCGATCTGATGCCCATCATGACTCACTTGGGACCAGCTGCCCCATCAGGCCTGATTTGCCTCGAACAAACACGGTTGCTCGGTGAACCTTCGGAAGCAGGCAATGCTCGTGGCAGTATCGACACGTTGGTGGCTGCTCAATTTAATCTCCATAAAGTAACCGCCCATCAATTGGTACCGCGCGGTGCGGGCTTTGTAACCGAAGATCGCGAACTAGTGGGCTCCGAGCGAATCGATTTCCATCCTACCGATATCATTGAAGCGGCCGATGGAAGCCTATTGGTCATCGACACCGGTGGCTGGTACAACCTGTGTTGTCCCAGTTCGCACGTTGATCAATCGATTGCCAGCGGTGGCATCTATCGTCTGACCAGTGCCAAGACGCGACAAGTGGCTGCCAAGCCGGTGGTCGACTGGTCCAAGCTCTCGCTCGCCCAAGCTACGCAGATCGTCGAAGATGCGACCCAGCCGCTGCGTCACCGACAAAATGCTTTGTGGCAAATCTGTCGTTTGAACTCCGATGCCGCTCAGCAGTCGCTGGTCAAGGGAGTGAGTTTATCGGAAGCTTCGCTGCGTCAGATTGCGGCCCATGCTGTATCGGTTCAGCGCACTGTAGCCGCGCGACAATCATTAGAAGTGGCTTTGGCCAGCGAATCGGACCCGGCGGCCATGCGGGCAATGGCTGAAGCCCTTGGCCGAATCGGTGATGCCAGCTCGCTATCGATCTTGCTAAGTAAATTACCGGCTGCGAAAGAGGATCGGATGCTTGAGCATTCGCTACTTTATGCGCTCATCGAATTGGACCAGGCCGAGCAACTTAGCGCCAGTCTTCAGAGCAACGATAGCGCAATTGTTCGCGCGGCCATCGTGGCCATCGATCAATCCGGACATACGGACTTACTGAAGCCTGCGCAGTTGATCGCGCATTTGACGTCACCTGATGCTGCATTGCGTCAGTGTGCGGCGACGATCTTGGCCGCACACAGCGATTGGTCGGCCGTGGGTGCCAAGGATTTGGCTCAAGCCTGGCAACGCGTGGAAACAGAGCCCGAGTTGCGAAGCGGCCTGGCCATTGTCTTGAAAGCTTGGAGCGCCACACCGGAAGTGGTGGCTTTGGCCACTGGACGCTTGGACGCGATCACTCAACTGAGCCAAGCTCCCCAGCGTACGGCCTCGCTCGCCGCCTGGCTCGAGGTGCTCAGCGGCGTGAATAACCAGAAACTACCATCGGCCTGGGTGCCTGGCTTGACGAAGTTATTGGAAACTTCGGATGTTAGTTCACAGTCGAACCTGGTCGGTTGGTTGAGTGGACTGAAGATCGAAGCCAGCGATGCGCCCGCAATCACCAAAACGGTCACGCAGGCCGTGCTGAAATCGACCGATGCGGCTTCGAAACTGAAACTGCTCAGTTGCTTGCGAGCTGGTACGAAAGTGGATGATCCTGCACTGGAGCAGATGGTTGTCGAGAACTTCTTGGGGCAGCATGGGGTAGAAACGATTGGCGAGGCAAGCAGTGCTTTATCGCGTTTGCAACTCAGTCGCCCCGCCGCCGAAGCCTTGATCCGCGAACTGGAAAAAGTACAACCGCTGCAACTGATGCAAGCGGTGGCCAGTGTCAACAGTTTGGGGCAAGACGATCTAGACGTTCAATTGCTCGACAAACTAGCCACTTTGCCCGCAGCCAAGACACTCGCATTTGATCAACTGACCTCTTCCTATCGCAGTCGACCAGAAGCCTTGCGCGCGAAAGTTCGCAGCGTCGTTGAAACGCTCAGTAAGCCACCGGCTGATGTCGAAGCCAAGCTGGATGAGTTGTTAGGCAAGCTAAAGTCTGGCGATGCGGCTCGAGGCTTCCAAGTCTTTCGCAGTGCCAAGGCTGCTTGCAGTGCGTGCCATCGCATCGGCTACGTGGGTGGTCAAATCGGTCCCGAACTGACTCGCATCGGTGCCACTCGCACTCGGCGAGCGTTGCTGGAGGCGATCGTTATGCCTAATGTTCGCTTGGAGCAAAGCTACACTTCGGTAAGAGTACTTACGACCGAAGGTCAGGTCTACAACGGCCTGGTAGCGCGTGAAACCGGACAGCAACTGGAGTTGATCATCGGTGCAAAAGAACGCGTGACACTGGCGATCGAGGATATCGAGCAGCGTTCCCCGAGCCCGATCTCGATTATGCCGGCCGGTCTGGAGCAGCAATTGACGCTGGACGAGTTAGCCGACCTGTTGACGCTCTTGGAGGCCGCCGGCCGGTAAATGGCCCGGGAGGTCGACGCTCTGCGGAGACATGTTGGCAAATCACCCAACCATCCATGCCGGTTGGGCTTGCCCATCGCCAACCGGAGGTGCCATAAAAAGAGCCAAGCTCTCCTGGGCTACCCGCCAACCGGAGGCCTGGCAAAAGAATGACGGCAAACGAATGATGGCAAACGAATAGAAAAACAAAGATCGTAAGCATCCATTGCATTCGGCGTCGGCCGGCTCAGGCTACTCGCTGGGCACCAGGTTCTGGCATGACGCGACGGCCCTGCATCTGGGCCCAGGTCTTGCTGAACTCTGCTCCCAGCAGCATGATCATCGATGTGTAGTAGACCCAAATTAGAATGGCCGCCAGCGATGCGGCTGCGCTGCCCAGTTGCGCTGCTGGGTTGGCTAGTTCAAAGTACCATTGCAACAGAGCCCGTCCCAGCGAAAAGAACATGGAAGCCAGAACGGCTGCTAGCAGGACATCGCGCCAATGGATCCTGGCATCTGGCAGATAACGATACATAGCGCCCAGCAGAACGGTTATCACCAAGAACGAGATTAGGTGGTTGGCCAGATTGGCTAGTCCTTCGGTGGCACCGAAGTGGTTTCCGATGGTATTGAGCACCACTTCAATCACACTGTTGACGACGAACGACACAATCAAGATAAAGCCGAATCCTAGGACCATGGTCAATGAGATGATGCGTTTAAGGAGGAAGTGCAAGGCTTGATGTGAACCAGTTCTTGGCGCAACCTTCCAAACTTTGTTCAGTGCATTTTGGAGGGCAGACAGCACGCCAGAGGCCCCAACCAGCACAGCCGCAATTCCCAGCAACGACTTCCACCACGATCGCGATTCCTGTTCGTTTGTCGTCAAGATCGCCGCCACTTCTTCTTGAATCGTTTCGTTGCCCAGGATCGTCGAGGCATGTCGCACCACGATACGCTTGGCGCGTTCCTCAGCACTTAAACTGCTGGAGAACAATGACAATGACAACGTCAACACCGTGACTAGCAAAAAGATCAATGGCGGCAGAGAGAACACGGTGTAATAGGCCAGTGCGGCAGCCAATGTAGGGCAGTCATCGGCTACAAAGTTCGCAAACGTTACCTTTACGCCGCGCACTAACTTCATGGGTGACATCATTGGGTGACCGTTGGGTGACTTGGTTACGCCTGTCGACCCGCTTTGTATGGAAAGTGGCACATTCGTCGCGTGCGCGCCAGTCTAAATGCTGGTGCGAAGTTCACTACGTAATGTCTGGATGGTTTGTTCCAGTGAGTGAACTAAAATTTGCACGCGCTCGTGTGATACGACCGCTCGAGAACTGCTGGCCGCTTCATGTTCAATGTGTTGAGCATACGTGCGAGCCGGCTCGGCACCAAACGTAGCGCAGAGGCCTTTTAGTGAATGTGCCAAACGGCATACGGTCGGAACGTCATTGCGTGAACAGGCCTCTTGAAGCTCTGTGGCGATCTGCGGAACGTCTTCAATAAAGACGGTGGCAATCTCCTGCAACAAAGACTCATCACAACCAAAATTTTGTCGCGCTTGACCTAGGTCCAACGTAATCGCCTCGTCATGGACATCGACAATTTCGCCGTCACTTGTTTCGCGATCACTGGTCATCTGACACACTCTTTTGATAACGCTCGACACCGGGCACCCCCTACTATCTTAATTCTCTACCGCTGCAAACGAAATTGACCGTCCGTAGCCAATTTTCAATCGCTATCTGTTTACGTTTCGAGCTGACATCGCTGACATCGCTGACTTCAGCCGAGTAAATAGTTGATGTGTCCATTATTTCATTCGCCGATCACGACTATTTCTTCAGCGAATCGCGGAGGTCGCGGACAGCGTCGTGGGTGGCGCGGATCGATGCGAAATGCTCATTGACCAGCGAAAGTAAATTTCCCTGAAGATCGCGGGCGGCATCTTCGTACGCCTGCTTGATCACGTCTTCGCCGCGTTCGGCTTCTGCCACCACAGCGTAAATATCAGGTTTCTCGGCCAGCATGTCGCGGATATTCATCCAAGTGCGGTGTATCGAGGCCGCCCAGGAACCATCCTCTTGTGCGTCTTCACCGCTGCTGCGTAGCAGGCCACCCAATTGCTCAGCAAACTTGGCTCGTTCGTCCGAAAACGTACGAAACTTTTGGGCAATGGCAGGCGAATCGTCTTCAATCCGTTCGGCAGCGTAATCAAAGCCATCGCGACTATCGATACTTAGTTGAGCCAACTCACGCAGTTTCGCAGCGCTCGCGCTATCTAAAGTTGTGTTGGATCGAGTTGACATGGAAGACTCCTGTATTATTGCCTGTAATGAGTGCCTGTGTGGTAGTCACGCCATCTCTCAGCGGGCATCTTCGGCCCGGTGGGCGTAGCAGGCCCTGTGGTCACATTCATTGTTCGCCAATCGAGCAGCAATCGAGCCAGGAACGCGTAACGGGACAGCAAACGCCTCTAATGGAATCGAAATTGCACACACTGCAATCGATGTGCCGGCTGCAATCGATGTGCCGGCACTGGAGCCGCCAGTCAAACGTC
>JADLDX010000621.1 GCA_020846515.1 Pirellulaceae bacterium | reverse complement strand
GTGAGGCCATATCGGCCGCTTCGAACAACGTGGCTGCGGCAAAGCGTTTGGCATCATGAGCCATGGTGTAGGGGGCATCGTCATCGCCGCTCCGTGCGTGCATCTCGCCCTCAGGCAATAAACCCGTATCACACATGCTGACCATCCAATCCTTCAGCGCCCCGCGCATGCGTGTTAGGGTCTCAGCTTGTGATGACTCAGCCGCTAGATTTTTGATCTGGTAAGGATCGGCAGTGATATCGTAGAGCTCTTCGGCCGGCTTGGGTTGCCAGAAAAAGGATTGCGCAGCATTCAAGCGCCCCGCGTCAAACTCGGCCTTCCAGACTTGTGTTGTTGGTGTCTGGAACATGTAGTTCAGGAACGTGCCCTGCGGTCGTTGAGGGAAAAAGTTCTTGATGTACAAGAATCGCTCGTCCCGCACGGCTCGCGACATATCGACGCGTTCGTCCATCCGATCGCGAAAACCATAGTTGTATTGCCGGGCAGGTGCCGCATATTTGCCCAAAAATGCTTGCCCCTGCATATGCTCAGGCGGTCGCAGGCCGACGATGCTGAGCATGGTGGGGGCCAGGTCGACAAAGCTGACCAAACGCGATTCCTTGGCACCAGCTTGATAGTTGTTGCCAATCAGATGTTGATAACGCGGCGGCACGACGACGATCAGCGGAACATGCAAGCCGCTCTGATACAGCCAGCGTTTGCCGCGCGGCAGTCCACAACCATGGTCGCCGTAATAAACGATGATCGTGCTGTCATCAAGTTTGTCTTGACGCAGTTGCTCCAGCACACGGCCGACTTGACCATCCATCTCGCTCAGTTGATCGTAGTACTGAGCCCAATCCTGACGCACCTCGGGCAGATCAGGATGATAGGGCGGGATGCTGACTTGGCTGGGATCGTGGATCGGTGTGTGGGGTCGCTTGCGAACCTGGCTTTCATGCGTGGTCACAAAGTTGAAGACCGAGAAGAAAGGTTGGCCAGGTGCGCGTTTGCGCCAATGAGCGTTGGCATTGGATGCATCCCAAGTGTCTTTGGGCTTGAGGACGTTGTAGTCCTCTTTGGAGTTGTTGCTGGTGTAATAGCCCTGCTGCTTGAAGTACTGTGGATAAAGCAGAAACTCTGGCGGCAAACGCACGCCACTGCGCATATGCTGGCCACCCAAACTGGTCGGGTACATCCCGGTGATAAGCGTCGTCCGGGCCGGTGCGCACACCGGTGCATTGGACCAGGCATTCAGATACATCTGACCTCGCGCGGCAAGAGCATCGATGTTGGGTGTGTCGGCGTAGGTGTCACCATAACAACCCAGTTGAGGACCATTGTCTTCGGAAGTGATCCACAAAATATTGGGTCGGCCCGCCGCCGTGGATAGTGAGCTCTGCAGCCCGCCAGCCGGTGAGCCAGCCGGTGCACTGGGCGACTGACCCAGACTGTCGATGGCCAGGTGGTTTAACAGGCATCCCAGCAGCATGACGGTGATGAACATCCGCCAACAGGTGTTTGGGGCTATCCTCAGCATTGGGGCTTCTTCCAGAAAGTTTGAGCACGGTGGTTGGGAGAATCGGACGTGTGTTCCGAGTTGGACGCATCGACATGCCTATTAAGCTAACGTTTGTTGACCGCGCAGGCCAGAACTTCCGCAGTCAAGTCCCATATCGAAATGGCCGTCGATCGATAAAATGGGAGGTCTGTAACAATCGATTGGCAAAAGTCCGATCCCGATCCCATATTTGGCCCTTCCCTATTTGGCCGTTAGGAGCACAACGTGTATTTGATTAAGACCAGCTTGGTCGACATCAAGGTGGAAACGTTCGCCAAAGAGGCACCGATCTCCGCGAAGAACTTTGACGACTACGTGACCGCCGGGTTTTACGATGGTACGATTTTCCATCGCGTTATTCCCAACTTCATGATCCAGTGCGGCGGTTTCACTCCGGACATGAAAGAAAAGGCCAATAAGCGCGCCGCGATCAAGAACGAATCGAGCAATGGGCTGAGCAACGAAAAATATACGCTCGCCATGGCCCGCACCAACGTGCCAGATAGCGCCACCAGCCAGTTCTACATCAACACAACCAACAACACTTTTCTGAACAAAGCCGATTCGCGCGATGGCGTGGGCTACGCAGTGTTTGGTCGCGTGGTCGAAGGACAGGATATCGTGGACAAGATCGGTGCCGTGCGCACCGGCCAACGCGGTCCCCACGGCGATGTACCGGTGGAAGCCGTCGTGATCGAATCGATCACGGTTTGCGAAGCCTAACCGTCGACCAGTCCTTTATTGGTGACGGCAGTATGGCCAACTCCGCCCCGTTTCTTGGGATCGATGATTTCCGCGGGGATGTCTAACGACTGATAAAAACTCCAGACCGGTCTGTTGCTGCGATCGATTTCGCTCTGCAATGATTCGCCCTCGCGCATCGATACAATGGGTGGCGGGCCGGAACTGGACAGCGTTGACCAGGCTTCATCTTTGCCAACCAGGATCTGTACTTTGGCGACGAACGGTGTAATGGAAGCCGATTGAATTTCGGTAGATCCCGTGCGTATCGATTGCAGTTCATAGCGGATCTCGCGCGGTTCACCTCGCCCGTAATCGGCTTTGATAACGTTGGCAGCCGTCTGATCGTGGATCCAGCCATTGGCGCTGATCTCTTTCAGCAAGGCTTGCCGGATCTCACTGGCATGGTCAATAGCGGCTACGTCCACGCGAAACTTAGTGCCGGCCTTGATGATCATAAAGTCGTCGCGCTTCGCGCTGCCAATGGCCGCGGTTGCTTTTGCACCTGGCAAACTCACCGCGCCGACGGCCAAGCCGGTATTGCCACTAACGCTAAACGAAGCCGCGTAGATTAGATGGTCATTGATGATGCTCCGTTTGCGGGCTCCATTGCCGGTCGTACCCATGTAGGCGTTGTGATCAAATTTAAAAGTCCAAATCGGCAGTTCCAAGTCCAGGCTGTACAACACCATATCGCTGCCGGCGCTCTCGAAGGCCAGCAACTCATCGCCCACCCAGTGACACTTGATGCCAAAGGGTGAACTCACCGAGTTGGCTGCCACTGTGCGAGTTGGCTGGCTGCCCGTAATATCGATCACATAGATGCGATCGCGACTGATCGCACCGATTTGATGTCCACCGTCATGGACCGCAACACCTGCGCAGCCATCCATGGGTACCTGGCCGGCCACTGTACCTGTCGCAGAATCAAGAATGCGCAGGCCACCCTCTTCGGGTAAGAATAAGTATTTGTTTCCGGCTGACAGTCGCGGCTCAGGTGCAAAGAAAGACTCTTGAGTCGTTTGCCAACTCAGACTGCGAGCTTGCGTGTCCCAAGCCAGGATGCGATGCGTTTCGGTGCGTTGCACGACCAGCGACCCAGTGGCAAATCGCACCCACGGTACCGAGTTGTGCCAACTGGTATCGTCCGGCACGCGCGCATTCCATGACACGATGGCCTTCGGTTCTTCGCTGGCAGGTTCGGCTTGCCAGATGGTCAATACTGGCTGCAGGTCTTTGGCCTCTTCACTGATTTTGCGTTTGCTATAAGTCAGCATTTGGCGCGAGTGGGCTTGATAGTCCATGAGCATCTCGCCAGCGGGCAGCATCTGTATGCGCTTTATCGATTGCTTGTTCAGCGCAACCCACATTAACCTGGTTGGTTCGCGTTCGTTTTCACCGATCGAGGCCAAGACCCAGTTGTCAGGACCTCCCAAGGGGATCAGCGAGCTGAGCCGTTCATGGTGGCCTTGCGATGGAAAACCGACGCCGGCCTGCTTGAGTTCGAGGCCTTTACGAATGGGATCTGCTTCCAGGTTGAGCGACACCTTACCCGTGGCCGCATCTTCCCGTGCGTCCCAACGTCGACCGCTACCCGGGATCGACTTGGCGCCGGCTGATGTGAATTCGATGACCGAGGGCAATTGCGGCACCGGTATGGCTACTAAACCCGCCTTGGCCTGAAATTGTTTGATGAATGCCTGGTCTTTTGAACTTAGTTTGTCTATCGGAATCAAGACTTCCTTGGATTCCGAGGTGCGCAGTTGGACCTTGCCGCCACTTATCTTCAGCAGAGCCGCTTTGACATTGAACTTACCGGTAGCATCGCTCCAAGTGCGACTGCGCGTGATCGCACCCGCTTCGTACAGGTGACGCACTTGATCCGGCGCGAAGACCTGCTGCTTGATGTTGTTGGCAAATTCAAACTCACCCAGCACTTCGCCCTTCTTGTTGAAGTCGCGGACCGTCGCCGGTATCCAGCCACCGAGGAAGTGAACCTCAACCTCTTCGCCTATCGTGTATTTCTCCGCGGCCATCAGGGCCGGAGAAATGGCGGCGAAAAACAGTAGTGATACACAGATCATGCCAAAGGTACTGAGCTGATGCTTAATCATGTTCAGGGGCTATTGTTTTAATGGAAGCGGAACGGCGCAAGCCGTCCGGTTGCTCAAATGGAAGCGGAGCAGCGCAAGCTGCCCGGTGGCTCACCGAGAACACACAATCGGAACCGGACGGCTTGCGCCGATTCCGCTACCAGTTGGTCAAAAATCGAACGATATTGCGTTTAAACCCGTTCCATGCTCGGAATTTCAAAACCTGGGTTGTTCGGATCTTTGAGTAACTTGTTGGCCGCTTCGGCATGCTCGCCCGTGTGCCGTTCGGTCTTAGGATCAAAAGTCAGCCAAGGACCAACCACGTATTGGTTGCCCTCTTTCGGCACGCCCACACCCTTGCTCATGATGTCATGCAGCTTGCCAAAGTGCTCGGCCGCTTCGCGATTGTCACCGAACTTACCGGCCGAGGCATCAAACGGTACGGTCGTGCCCAAGCGATAGGAGTTGTTCATTAAGTGTCCGAGCACACAACCGTAATGGGCATCTATGGCCGTGCCGTTGGCCATCTCAGGCTTGCGTTCACGGCAGGCCGTAATGAAGGCCGTCCAATTACCGCCGGGGGTTACCTTGCCCGGTTCCACGTTGACCGGTTCGCCGGCATTTTTAGCGACGGACACACCTGGGGCATAGTAGCGATCTCGAATAATCTTGCCGCCATCTTCAAAGTAGTATTCGTTCTCAACTTGACGTTGGTAGCCTTTGTAATTGACATTGCGTACGTTGAAGAACACGTACTGTCCATTGGGATATTCGGCCACTGCCATCATCGTGTTGGGCGTCTCGCCTTGGTCTGCCCATTGAAAGCGGCCGCCGATGGCCATCACGCGCGTCGGATGCGTCGCATCGCTGTTCAGTGCCCAACGGGCGATATCCAGTTGATGCGTGCCTTGATTGTTCAGGTCACCATTGCCGGTGTTCCAGAACCAGTGCCAGTTATAGTGCACGTAGTTAGCATGGAACTTGTCGACCACGGCTGGGCCACGCCACATCTTCCAATCCAGGTTCGCAGGCGGGTCGGAAAAAGGCTTCATTCCGATACTGCCGCGCTCTTTGCAGCAGTAGCCATAGGCAATTTTTAACTTGCCAAACTTGCCCGCGCGAATGGCTTCGTGCAGGCCAGCTATCTTGGCGTTGCTGCGACTTTGAGTTCCGTGTTGAATCACAACGCCGTACTTTTCTTGGGCCGCAACCGCAATGCGACCCTCCAAAACATCGTGACTCATCGGCTTCTCAACGTACACATGCTTACCCGCCTGCGCTGCCCAGATCGTCATCAGGGAATGCCAGTGATTGGGCGTGGCAATCGAGATCGCATCGAGCGATTTGTCTTCGAGCGCTTTCCGCACGTCGGAGACTCCCTGCGTGGTAAAGCGACCGCCGGATTTCTCCTGCATCTTCTTCATCGATGAGGCGAGTACTTTGGAATCCGGATCGATCAGATAAGCGATCTCGACGTTCTCTTGCGACAGCCATCCGTCCATGTGACTCTGCCCACGTCCATTGACGCCAGCCACTGCAATGCGCAAGCGATCATTGGCGCCTTTAACTTGCCCCGATGCGCGGGTGCCCGTCAAGATCAATGACGAGCCGGCTAGGGCAGATGTACCTATGGCTGATGTGCGTAAGAAACTGCGGCGCGACAGAGCAGACATGCTGGTGGGTCCTTTTTAGAATCAGGAGTGGTTTGAAAGAAGGTAGGTTCGAACCGGCGGCAACCACCTGGCCTGCCGCCTGAGTCGTTCTAATAGCGTAGCGTACGCACGCAGTGCCCGCTGTAGGGCACCACCCACTCCTTCGTCCGAAGTCCACTCAAGGATCGGAACTCTACAGGTCGACTCGGGAATTCACTGGCCTTGGTTCTCTACAAGTGTAGCGACAATCTACTCGCGTGTCACGAATTCATCCAAGTTCAGCAAAATATTAGCCGCGAGCGTATAAGCGGCCCAATCGACGCTTGGGAGTGTGGATGTGGGGGAATCACCAGTGGGCGAACCGGGAGCGACGGCAGGATTTTGTTCAGCGTTGCCTACGGACTTGCCTACCAACTTCTCCGCCGATGGAACATCGAGCTGGAACTGGCGACGATCGGCTGCCAGGCCATCCAGCAAGACCGACATTTCCTGCGGACGCGGCTGGCGGGACACAGCCAATCGAAATCCATATCGGATCCGCGCTGCGTCATCGCTGCCGCCTTCCAGCAGCATGCGTCGCGCCAAGTTCTTGGCAGCTTCTACAAAGGTCACCTCGTTCAGAAGCGACAGCGCCTGGAGCGGCGTGTTGGTCCGCGAGCGTTTGACGGTACAGATCTCGCGGTTGGGCGCATCGAACAACAACATCGTCGGCGGCGCGGCGGTGCGTTTCCAAATGGTATAGAGCGTGCGGCGATATTGTCCTGCACCTTGATCAACTTGATAGTTGCGGAGGTTGCCATACTTGCTGGTTTCATCCCACACGCCCGCAGGCATATAAGGTCGCACACTAGGTCCACCAATTTTTTCAACCAACAAGCCACTAGTGAATAGCGCTTAGTCGCGAATCAATTCGCCGGTCAGACGGAAGCGTGGCCCGCGCGCCAGCAGTCGATTCTCGGGGTCGCGCTCCAGCAACTCCGTAGTCGCCCGCGAAGCCTGTCGATAGGTCTGGCTCATGACCATCAATTTCTGAAGCGCTTTCATGTCCCAGCGCTGCGTCTGGCCGGACGATGGTAGCGTGGGCTCCATGAACTCGCAGGCCAACCAGTCCAATAGCTCGGGATGGCTGGGGTACTCGGCTTGTGACCCCAGGTTTTCAGTGGTGCGCACCAGCCCCAAACCAAAGAAGCGTTCCCATTCGCGATTGACCCACACGCGCGCTGTAAGCGGATGACTGGGATCCACGATCCAGCGCGCCAGGCCCAGTCGATCGAGGGAAGCTTCCTTGGGCAAAGGTGGTAACACAGATGGTAAGCCGCGCTCGACTTTATCACCCGGCGCATCGTATTGACCGCGCAGTAGTACAAAGGCTTCGCGCGGTTTGGCTTCGCGCATCACCATGGTGGTCGGCAGATCGTCACGAAAATCCTTGAGCGCCTTTTTGGCCGCTTCGAGTTTGCCGTAGGCGTCGGCCGCTGGACCAGGCACTGACGAACGCACGAATTCGACCAGCCGCGCGATCTGTGGCTGGCCACGTTGGTCCTGGGGCGTTTTCAAAATGCTGCGCACATCGCCAGGTATGCCGTCGTCGGTCAGCGTCAGGCCCGGAGGTGGCGCGGATGCAACCGACAGGCGAAATCGACCGACGTTGTGATCTCCAAACTGCGAGCTATGAGCCAGCACTACTTCGATCTCCGACCCTTCGTCAATCTCCATGACGGCGTCGGCGGCCAGGAGCAAACGACGCGCGATGCGTTTATCAGCCGCGTTGCCATCGACGGCCCAGCCCAGTCGATTGTTGGCGGTGTTGCGCTTGGGTTTGTTGGCCAAAATAGCGGACGCACCGTAACCGGATTGCTCATAATCGGCGACGGCTCTCACGAATTTGACAGGCACCGGGCGACCCTTCCCAGGTCGCAACAATCGAACACTGATATCCGTCAACACAAAGTTACCATTGGAACCACGGCCCAGACTTTGATTGGGCAACGAGGCATCGGGAAGGACTTCCAGCATCAAACCGGAGAACTGCCTGGCCGCGAGCGGAGCTTTGACGGTGTAACGGTCGTTGGCCGGATTGGCGCCGCTGGCCAGGTAACTGCCGTCGTCTTGTTTGGTGAAGGTCGCGCCGCCTTTGGAGACAACCGATTGCGGCTGTAATGGCGTCCACTGATTAGTAGATTGCTTTTCAGCAGAGGCGAACTGGGCTTCCCAATCGGCCAGCCAGCGCGAGGCTTCTTTTTCAACTTTGGCCCAACGGACTTCGCGCTCGGCGACCGCTTTGTCCAATCGAGCCTGTTCGGCCTTTTGTTCTGCTGAAGCGATGGTCATCAGCGGCGGCGTGTTTTCCCCATTTTTGCCCACCGGCGCCAGCACGCCCGATTCCTCCACTGAATTGAAGAAGGCAAACAGACTGTAAAACTCTTTCTGTGAAATGGGGTCGTATTTATGATCATGGCATCGACAACAATTCAATGTTAATCCCAGCCAGGTTAAACCAGTGGTCTCCACGCGATCGATGACAGTTTCTACAAACCACTCAGCTTCGATGCGACCACCTTCGCCGTTGAGCCGGTGATTGCGATTGAAACCAGTGGCCACGATCTGTTCGGGTGTCGCGTTGGGCAACATGTCGCCGGCCAATTGCTCAATCGTGAATTGATCAAACGGCAAGTTGCGGTTGTACGCGTTGATGACCCATTCGCGCCAGGCCCAGATATCGCGGCTGCCATCGCTTTGATAACCATTGCTGTCGGCATACCGCGCGTAGTCGAGCCAGGTGATGGCCATGCGTTCGCCGTAACGCGGCGAAGCCAGCAAGCGATCGACGACCTTCTCATAGGCTTCGGGGGATTCGTCGGCGAGAAAGCGATCGACCTCCGCCGGTGTTGGTGGCAAGCCGGTCAAGTCAAGTGTTACTCGACGCAGTTGCGTGACCTTGTCCGCTGGTGGGGCTGGTTCCAGTTGTTCGCTGGCCAGTCGAGCTCGAATGAAGCGATCGATGGGATTGTTCGATGGTGCAGCCCCCTTGGTCGAGACATGATCGTCGGGCACGCTGGCACGCACGGGTGGAGTGAAGGACCAATGGCCGGCATACGGGGCGTCTTGTTCAACCCAGCGCGTGAGCAATTGGATTTGTTCGGCCGTCAACTGCTTGCCCGAATCCGGGGGCGGCATGCGCAGGGTATCATCTGTGCTGTGAATGCGCGCGACCAGTTCACTCTTGGACGCGTCACCCGGCACGATGGCCGGCTTGGTCGAGTCCGACGGTGCCAGCGCAGCGGCTCGATCATCCAGTCGCAATCCGGCTTGACGCTTGGCCGCATCAGGACCATGACATGTAAAGCAGTTTTCAGACAGCAACGGCCGAATATCGCGATTGAAATTGACCAGGTTATCGGTGCCAGCGGATGGTTTGGCGCGAGCCGGGTCGTCGGCACGAATCAGGTTGGGGAACAGGGTCATGAATAGGGTCATGACTAGGAGCGCTGCGCCGCGCGTCAGCCTATTGAGCCTACCGAGCCTGTCAACGAAGTTATTCATAAGTGTCATCGTCGTGGGTATCACTGGAGCGTCACGGGCAATACGGGCATCGCAATACGGGCATCGCAATACGGGCATCATGGTCAAACAACGCCCAAGCCACTGGGGTAAGGTGGGTCACCGAGTCCTCCGATCGTGCAGCTGCGTCCAGCCACGTCTAGAGGTGTGGTATAGTAGTAGAATAACGACTGGAGCTGAGGAAATATCACTATGGACGCGGAAAGTTTTCGAGATTTCGTGCTGTCGGTGCTCGGCGAGGCTTTTCCCGACGAGCCCTTTTTGCCGGGCGAGCGGGCTGACGCGATTCGCTGGAAGGATTCGGAGATTGGCCTGCACAATCTACACGCCGATGCGGCATTGATGCACACGGAACCGGCGATGGTTCGGCAGACGATTGTCGAACACTTTTCGCGGATCGTAAAGCTGACCGATACCGAACTGGCTTCGCTGCCAGCGACCTGGGATGAAGCGCGGACGAGGGTCCGCTTGCAATTGATGCCCGCCAACTTCGCGCGCGTAGGCGTCAGCGTGACCTTTCCCTTCTTGGATGAAGTGCTGATCAGCATCGTGGTGGATGCAGAGCATGGATATGCTTACGTGCGAACCGAAGATGTCGAACGTTGGCAAGTTGGGCTGATCGACTTGTACGAAGCGGCTTGTGAGAATCTCACTGCAGCCTCTCAAAATTTGGGGGTCTCTTACTATCCGGGACCGCCGGCCATCGTGGCGCTGGATACTACCGACGGATACGCCGCCGCGCGCTTGTTGCTCCCCAGTTTGCGACAATTCATCACCGAACGACTCGGCTCACCGTTCTGCGCCGGCATACCCAATCGCGACTTTCTGATCATGTGGTCCGCCACGGAGGACGCTCAATTCCAGGAGCGGATGCAAGTTCAATTAAACGAGGACACCAAGAGTCGCTCGCACCCTCTCTCAAGCCGCATCTTGAACGTGACGGTAGATAGCATCAGCTAAGTAACAATCACACAGTTAGCAACCACGAACCACTCGACAACCAGCTATTAATAATTAACCAAAAAGCATACGAAATACACGAAGGTTGGGCATCACAAAGGCGGTGTTGGGATACCTATATTCACTCGTCTCTTTACGTAAAAGCTCTACAACTTCCCTAAGGCGCAAGTTCCGCTTCGGGAAGTTCAGACAGGGGCATCCCAAGAAATCGCATATTCTTCGGGTTCCACGAGTCGTTGAAAAATACTTGCGCGAGTTGCATAATCGAATTTGTTGCTACTGAATTCGCATGCTGTTGCATGCGGACAAACTGAACTAGCGAATCTTGCCTTGTCAGACAAAGGTGCTATGATGTCTGACAACCGGAGAAAACTATGGCAAGCGATAGAATAACCGTTCGTGTTCCGGATCAGTTAGCCGAAGACCTTCAACGATTTGTCGTCATGTCAGGTAAAGCGGAGTCAACGGTCATTCGTGAAGCTCTGACGCAATACCTGGAAGCTCACGGTCAGCTCCCCAGTTGTTACGAGTTATTGGTCAAATCGAAGGTTCTTGGAAGTATGCAGGGGTTGCCGCCAGATTTAAGTTCTAATCAGTCCCACATGGATGGTTTCGGCCGTGAGTAGCCCACTCTATTCGAGAGTCCTGGTTGATACGGGGCCATTGGTCGCCATGCTCAGCCGACGTGATTCGAACCACGAGATTACCGCAATGACGCTGAAGCAAGTCGCACCTCCCATGTTGACCATCTGGCCAGTGCTCACTGAGGTGCAGTGGTTGCTCAGACAAGAACCAACAGCGTTTAAAGCATTGGTTGGGTTGACCAGCGAGGGGATTTTGCAACTGCTTCCGATGGACAAGGGCGATCTCATATCGATGGAAAAGCTTTTAAAGATATACCAGAGTCTAACGCCGCAACTCTCGGACATTGCACTCTTTCATCTTTCCATTCGCGAGCAGATTTCTACCATCTTCACCTTTGATCGCCGCGACTTCACTACATTCGCCCGTGCATCCAAAGGGAAGCTGAAACTGATTCCTGAACAGTTTTAGCGTTGTGGGGAAACGCTTCCTTCGCGGAGCGAAGGGCGACTTTGCTTCGCTATTCGCCGGTCTCTCGCCGCAACATTTCGACGACTTCGCGGAGTCGTTTGGTACGATCCGTTCCCAATTGCCCATACGCGTGCGCCGGACCGTGGTCGGCCTATTGGTTTCGCTTCGAAAGGCGCGAACGAAAGTGGTTTCGAGGGCGCCCTCGTTGTACTTCATGCGTGGAATGCTGCCTCGGCGCTCGTCTGCCAAAGCCACGAAGGTTTCCCAGCTAACGTTTTCAAGCACCATGCGCGTCTCAGCAGCTTCGCTTAACACGGAACTCACGTTGATTTCCTAATTCGTCTAGGGAGCGATTACGCGGAGTGCGTTGCGGACGGGTTGGCCGGGATAATAGACGCGCGACGAGACGATGCCGGGTCGGACGGGCACGTAGGCCGGAACGACAGGTCGATATGTCACCACCGGTGCTGGAGCTATGAACGCAGCCGGTGCGACGGGGCGATAGGTCGAGTATCCTCGGTAACCGACGGCGGGTGCTACATAGGTTGGGTGGGCCAACACTGGACCAACCGGCACTACCGGGCGACCAACGACTACGGTCGTACCAAAGACGGGCCCACCACCGACGACCACCACTTGGGCTTGCGCCGGAGAAGATATCAAGCCCATACAGCCCAAAGCACCCAACAGGCACAGAGTAGTTCGCCAAGTCATCGTACAATCTCCTGAGATTGAGCGGGGGTTACGAACGCAAACGAAAACTTGATCCCGCTGCGCAAGCGTGGCTCGCGCATCGGGCTTACTCTTCAATTATAGCGCTGTGGGTAGATGCAGGGCAGTGGCAACATTCGCGTATCGAGCGAGATCCTATTTGCCACCCTTCAAGCTCTTTTGCATTTGCTTAGGCAGCTTGGCCAGTTGGTCTTCAGACAGCGACTTGGCGAAATCTTGCTTAGCTTTATTCATCATGGCTTGCGTATCCTTGAAGACCTTGATTTGTTCTTCAGTAAAGCCAGCGCTGGCAAATGCGGCTGCGGCAACGTCCTTCTGTTTCTTGCCCGCTTCGCGAGCTTCCTTGGCGGCGGCCGCTTGCTTTTTCTGCAAATCAGCATCGATCTTCACGGCAGCTCGTTTGGCGACGACCTCCTTGGTCACTTTCGAAAACAGTTCATCGGCCTTCTTCTCTTGCTCGGCCGTCAAAGTTGCATCGGCAAACGATTTCAGCGTTTGCTTCAGCATCGCCTTAGCCATTTTCTCTTGCTCGGCCGTCAGCGTCGGTTCTTTAGCAGTCGCATCTTTAGCACTGCTGGCCGGTGCCGCAGCCGCTTGAGCCTGGGCAAATGCCGGTGCAAATGCCAACGTCGCCATCGAACCAATCAGCCCACCCAAAACCAAACTTCGTAGCTTCATCATCGTGTTCCTGTCGTGTTGGCCAAATCTAGAAACGCTTTATCGCGCGACCGCTACCCAAGGGGGCGTCCTTGTGTGCTCAGTAGTGCTTAAGGCCCTATCGTCGTCCATTCGCCGGCTAAGTGCAAGCGTTGGGCGGCCGTAGACCCCGGTCTCGTCCAGATTGACGGGACCTTTACTAGTTCTTCATCTATTCCACTTCGTTCTTGAATCTACCCAAATTAACATCGTTTCGCCTGGGTTAGCCTTCGCGAGGATTTGGGGTAAGTTCGGTGGGTTCATCGAAAAAGTGTGGCGGTGATATCTTGGTCGATTTTGTTCGAAGAGCCGTGATGGATCTGCTAAGCATCCATTGCGACGGGGAGCGATGCATTGAAAACCCAACGCTTAGCCAGTTGACTGAGACACTTGGCCGCTTGCGCGACGGGACCAACCGGATGGACCGGACCAACTACGACCAATGCGTCGAGTGCGGCGTGAGATTGCCAGGGGATATTGAAGGCGCGTTAGAATTTTTGCGAGTTAACGATGCCGTAGATGGTCAGTTCCTGGGTTGGCTGGTCAGACTGTCGACCGACGACGAATGTGACTCGTTCTTGTTGGCCCTGATGGAGTCGTCGCCAGAATCTCGTCGCGTCCACACGACTGAGATCGAGCTTCTGGGCTACTTGGAATGCGTGGACCATCGATGTGTGTTGTCGCAAGCTGAAATCCTTGAGTGGATTTCGCGAGAGTTTGGTAGCGTGGCCACTGCCCCATCCCGCTACCGCTGGGTCGATTTTATGCTAGCGCTCGACGGCGAGTGATTGGTGAACTTGATCCGTGCCCATTTTGCTTTGAGTTATCGGACTTAATAGCCAAATCGACGCGAGCCGTCCGGTTTGGGGTTTGTTTCCTTGCCGAAGAACCGGGCAGCTTGCGCTGCTCCGCTTGCATTAGTAGCGTTCCGACCCGACGGTTTGTCCGCTGGAGACCAGGTGGGGTGGGCGAGGCGTCAAGCGTTCCGAAGTGGCGATGGCCGCGCGTTGACAAGCCGAATCGAGAATGCGGCTGATCAAGTCTGCATACGCAATGCCGACGCTAGCCGCACTGGTCACCAATGGACTTTGCGGATGAAGGTCTGGCAGTGGTTGGATGCGGACGACTTGCGGTACCCCGTCGGAATCATTCTGAAGCCAAACACAACCGGCATCCACACCCCCCATCACGCGCCATGCCGCCAGGGCGGTGCGCGCAGCAGTGCTGGATTGCGACTCGGCGGCTCGCTCAGGCGTTAACGCCTGGGCATTGGCGCCGCCGCCCAAGACACTGACCACAGAGATCTCGCCGGTCAGGCATGGCTCGATCAAAACGGCTTGCGAACTCTCGCTCATCAGTCGACAACAAACCTTCGACAACTCGGCTGCGCTATCGATCTGCCCGTCATCGCTCGGACTGCCTGGGCACGCGCAAGCTGGCGAAGCCGTTGCCGGATAAGCGGAGTCGACGCGCCGCAGGTCGTCCAATGTCTCCACCATCCAATAGTCGCTGGTCGGTACCCCGCGTTCGCGGAGCATCGATTTCATATGACCGCGATGCGTACAGCCGCACAGGCAAGTCGGGTCAGAAAATGTGTAAGCAATCTCATACAAATTCAAGATGGCTGGCACACTGGCCATGGACGTCGTGGTTGATTTGTTAGGAGCGGCCGTATCCCTTGGAGCGATTGAATCGCCCAGGCCGCCTCGGCACAGGTTGAATACGAGGTCGTATCGTTGATTGGCGGCCAGTTTATCGATCAAGTCTCGAGCATGGCCGATGATTACGGGCTCGTGCCCGGTCGCCTTAAGAGCCGCGACCACTGCGGCTACCTCGGTTCGGACTTCTTGGGACGTTTGGTTTGCGTCAAAGGTTAAGCCCACTTGCACGTCATCACCTTCTTCCTATTGGTTCGTCGTGGAAACACGTTGCTTATTGAAGCGGTCGGCGCCAGCGGCCTGTTGATTTGAGTCTTAACGCGAAGCGTAAGCACGTCGGGTAGTGATGGTCGCCCCTAACCACGTCTCAATCATGGTAAAGCCGCCCTTTCGCCAGGAAAAGTAGGCAAGCCCGCGGAGCGAGTTAATTGAGCCATCTATCTTCAACACTACGAAATTTCAGTGCCTTCATCCCGAATCGGACCTGTCGACGTGTTTATGATTGTGGACGGTCATAGCAAATCGCGTCGACCAGTACAATAATCTTATCGACCAACTGGCCTTTCTAACTTAGTAGTCATCAAGCGAGCTTTACGTTGTCCGCCATCACTGCCCCCCCAGCCCGCCCGCGTATCAGTGCTTTCCCAAAATGCTATTTGGATACCATTTCGCATGCGCGCACGATGAGCGTCTTCGATTGGATAGAGCAGGCCAAGCAATTGGACGCTGACGGCTTGGAGATGTACGAGGGCTTTTTTACAAGTCTGGACGATGCCTACATCGATAGTGTGGCGGCCGCCATCGCCCAAGCGGGCTTTGCTATGCCCATGCTCTGTTGTTCACCCGATTTTACCCATCCGCAGGCTGAAAAACGTCGAGCAGCCATCGAATATCAGAAACAGATGATCCACGTGGCCAAGCGGTTAGGTGGTCCGGGTACAGTTTGTCGCGTACTCAGCGGTCAACGCTGGCCCGAAGTGCCGCGTGAGGTAGGACTCCAATGGTCCAGCGCGGCCATTATCGAATGCATCGCGGTAGCTGAGCCATTGGGCATCGTGCTCGGGCTTTAGAACCACTACAAGGATGGCCATTGGTTGTATCCCGAGTTCGCCCAAAAGATGGACGTGTTCCTGGATTTGCTGGCCCTTATTCCACCGTCGCCCTTTTTTGGAGTGCAATATGACCCAAGCAACGCGGTAGTTGCCGGTGACGATCCTGTAGAAATGTTAAGGCATGTCGCGCCACGCGTAGTCAGCATGCATGCCAGCGATCGTTATCTGGTCCCCGGCACAACCATGGAAGATCTCAAAGCGGCCGAGGGCACAGCCGGCTATACGGAGCTGCTCAAACACGGCGTAACGGGTCGAGGGGCCAACGACTATCCGGCTATCTTTGAATTACTGGTCGCCCATAATTATCGCGGTTGGATCAGTATTGAAGACGGGATGAACGGTATGGATGAGATGGCCGCCAGTCTGGCATTCTTACGACAGATGGTCGCCAAGTATTATCCGTAGAACGTTGATTTTCTTCATAGAAAAAACCATGCCCGCGGCCCACGCCGCGCGCTCGCTGGAGCATGCGCGCACCTGAATATGTATAACGTCATGCTGCTATCAGCCTGCTCAAATCAGCTTGGTGTATATGTCGCACTACAAGCGGCGTGAAAAGCTTTGCCAGTTGAGGGTGCCGCCAGGAGCTAAAGTCTTTTGCTTCGGCTACAATGTGTATGATCTATACTGAATGAGCATCAGCACATCACGTTCAAACACTCGTACCGCAGTTGGGGCCGATTGCGATATGTCTACAACTAGCAGTGACGAAAATTGCGCACCCACCGAGTTAAAGCCAATCGAGCGTGCGCCTACGCGCGCCAGCGAGATTGTGCGGCTGGAGATCGCCCAGCTTTCAATTGAATCAGGAGTGACGTTTGGTCACATCGTGCAGCGCGCTTGCGCGTCGACCGCCCAGACGCTGGGCGTATCGCGTGTTGGCGCTTGGGTATTGGTCAACGATCGCACGGCGCTGAAATGCTTCAAACTATTGGAAGCCACCACCGGTTCATGGAGTGCTGGAGCCATGCTG